>NZ_JAHZOF010000003.1:0-242267 GCF_019553625.1 Anoxybacillus sp. ST70 | reverse complement strand
GTAAGACGTGGACCGTATTGCACATGATTCGTGACATGTGGTGGAAACTCCGCTTGTTGCACGCATCGACAATGCGGACATGATTTCACTTCACGCTCATGTTGTGTCACTTCAATCGACACGGGAGACAGATCAAACACTTGACGGACATCGAATTTGAACGGTTTGACGTCACGCAAAGAAGCCCCACATCCTTGACACGTATGTACGCGATGGACGACACGATGATGTGGATGTTCCACTTGACGGAGCGTCGTCCCCTCATGTCCCTCTTGCCCACCAGGCTTTTTGCCAGACGGCTCGCGGGAGGAACGCTTTTTCTCAAAACGGTCAGAAGATGGGGGCAAATGGCTATTGGAGCTGTTTTTTTTCGTGCGTGCTTCCAGCTCTTGAACGCGATGCTTGAGTTGTTCATTTTCTTTGCGTAGCTGTTTGTTTTCTTGACGCAAATGTTCATTTTCTTGAATGAGTTGATGAATGAGCTGTTTTTGTTGTTGGACTTTGCCGATTAAGCCCTCAACTGTAAATACAGCTTGTTGTACCGTCAACATGTGATTCACCTCCTTGTCTATCAATATTCACATCATAGACAGGAAAAGCAAAAAATATTCAGCTCACTTTATGATGTGGCTGAATAGTTACCTAATTAGTGATAAAAGTATAAAAAATATAAAAAAATCTAACAGTCTACTCATTATTTTTTTCATCTTCATTCTTCACATCCAAATCTTTTGTAATCATATAGTACTCGCTTTTATCTATGACTAAATTTTTGACATAATCTTTATAAGCAACGACAATATGTGGGTAAACTACAAAAGAATGGAGCACTTCATCGTGAATAATTTGTAGTGCTTCTCGCGTTAACTCGTTTCTCTTTTTCTCATCCATTGTTTTGTTTAACTCATCTATTATTTGTGTTAATCGTTTGTGTGTAACTCCTCCGTAATTTAAAGCCCCTTGCTTCATATACGTTGCATTTAAATAATAGCTTGAATCTCCTCGTGGTGCCGTTAAATTGCTGTACGTAGCGATATCCCAGTCTGACATATTTGTTAAATATTCATCAATATTCTCAACTTGTTGAATAGATATATCTATTCCAAGTTCTTTCGCACGTGCCTGTAACAATTGTGCAATAATTGGAAGTTCAGGTCTCGCACTATATGTCAGCATTTTCAGTTGCACGTAATTTCCATTCTTTTTTAATTTCCCATTCTCAAACACATAGCCACCTTGTTCCAAATACTGTCTTGCAGCATTGATTCCTGTTGTAATTTCTTTTTCATAGGAAAAAGAAAATGGAAAATCTGATAAGAAAGGTCCGCTAGCAACGCTTCCTTGACCATTTAAAACATGTTCAACAACTTCTTTACGATCAAGTAGAGAATCAATGGCTTTTCTCATATAAATGTCACTCATAAATGGACTACGCATATTCATCGTCAGCTGATGGACACGCAAACTAGGAACAGCTTGTACACGAATATTTTTATCTTTTTTTAACTCTTCCATGCTTTCGATTGGTGGTCTAAAAATAATGTCTGCATCGCCCGATTTAATTGCTAAATATCTTGCATTTGCATCTTCATTAAAAGCAAACGTTGCTTGAGCAAGACGCGCTTTTCCATCCCAATAATCTTCAAATCTTTTAACTTGTAAAGATACGCCTGATGTAAACGAAGAAATTTGAAATGGACCTGTCCCTATTGGTTTTTTATCTATATCTTTTTCATTTACATCAATAATTGCTGTATTTGGATGAACTAGCTCTGATGGGAACGACGGAAAAATATCCTCTGTTTCGATGAATAATATCTGTTCTTTTGCCTCCATTTTTTTTATTTTTAACGCGGCTTTTATTGCAGGGTTTTCATCCATTGCACGCTGTAAAGAATTTTTAACAGCTTCTGCATCTACTAGCTTACCGTTATGAAATTTTACACCTTTGCGAATATGTATTTTCCACATTCGTCCATCTTCACTTTCCCAACTCTCAGCTAGCCAAGGAGATAGTTTTAAATTTTCATTTATTTTAATAAGCGTTTCTGTAACACCAGATCGCAGAGCTGTGTATGTTCGATCAATATGAGGATCAATTGTATCAGCTGAAAAATTAAAAAGCAATGTTAAATTTTTTTGGTTTGGATTATTTTCTTTTGCCGATGAACACGCAACGAGAAGAAACGCACTAAGTATCAGGATGAAAAAATGTTTGTACTTTATCATGTAAATCCCCCTTTTATAAATCGTAATAATAATTATTATCAATTTATGATTCTATATAAAAAATCTTGATTTGTAAATATATCTAAATAAAAACAACTTCTCATCCTACATTTCTGCGCACAATTTTATCGCATATTTTTGAAATAAATGTGATATTTTTTCGAAATTTAAAAAAACGATCCACTTTACTGAAAGTGGATCGTTTTCTGAAACAACGCAATCGCGCGTTGGCGTTGTAATGAATGGTCTACTGTCGGCGCAGGGTAATCGACTTTTATGTTACTTTTCCATGGCTCATGAATATGCGCCGAAGGGAGAGAAGAAAGTTCTGGTACATATGTGCGAATATACGTGCCATCTGGGTCAAATTTTTTCGACTGTTCAATCGGGTTAAAGACGCGAAAATACGGTACAGCATCTGTCCCGACAGAAGCAGCCCATTGCCATCCCCCGATATTTGATGCTTCATCGTAATCGATTAACATGTGCTGAAAATATTGTTCACCCATGCGCCAATCGATCAAATAATCTTTTGCTAAAAATGAAGCAACGACCATACGGAGACGATTGTGCATCCATCCTTCCTTTTTCAACTGGCGCATCCCTGCATCGACGAACGGAAAACCTGTTTTTCCTTCTTTCCACGCTTCAAAACGTTCGTGATCACGCAACCATGGAAGATGGCGATACTTTTCAATAAACGCTTCCGTCTTTGTAAACGGAAAATGTGCATAAATCATATGATAAAAATCACGCCAAGCTAGCTCTTTTATATACGTTTCTACCGCTTCGTCATAACCGTTGCCAAATTGTTGCGCAACCGCATGAAAAACGGTGCGAATAGAAATCGTCCCGGTTTTTATATGTGGAGATAAACGACTTGTCCCTGTAACGCTCGGAATATCTCGTTTCCGATGATAAGATGGGAGTGCCGTATCGATAAACTGCTGTAAAACATGTAAAGCGTCTTGTTCGCTCGTATGTTCCCAACGTTTCGTACATTGCGCAAGCCACATCGTAAACATACGCTCATCTTGTTCGGAGAGCGGCGTGATATGTAACATATGAGCACGTAACAAATCGATGTCTACTGAAAGTGGAAAACGTTTCGGACGTTTTCGCCATGCGCGGTAATATGGTGTATATACTTTATAAGGCGTTCCATCTGCTTTTCGTACTTCAAATGCCCCATGCATATGCGCATCATCATATGTATACACTTCCACCCCATGCCTTTGTAACAACGCCTGAACATCACCATCCCGCTCTTTTCCGCGTCCAACTTCGTCTTTATTAAAAAAAATCGCACGCATATTTGTATGATAAATGAGGCGAGTAAACACTTGATCCGTATCCCCGTACAATACATGCATGTGAATGCCGTATTCACATAATGACTGGCGAAACCGCTCAACTGTTTGAAAAAAATATTCATGATGATACGTTCGCTCTTTCGCGAAATAAGGATCAAAATGGAAGAAAAAAAGAAGCTTTCCTTCTCTTTCTTTCGCCCAACGAAGCGCATGAACGAGCGCTGTATGATCGTGTAATCGAAAATCTCGGCGAAACCAAACAACAGCTGTCTGCATATATCCCACCCTTTCATATGTTACGTGTTTTTATTGTACAATATTTGTTTAATAATTGTATAATAAAAAGAAAAAAGAAGGTGAACATATTGTACGATGTCATTGTTGTTGGAACAGGATTCGGAGGGATGACCGCAAGTGCGCTGCTTGCGAAAAAAGGATATCGCACACTCTCGATCGAAGCTGCCAGCGAACTCGGTGGATGTGCAGGAAAGTTCGAGCGACAGTCGTTTCGTTTTCAAGCAGGCGCTACACTTGGGATGGGATTTGAAGAAGGCGGCGTATTTTCACAACTATTTCATGAACTCGACATATCTCCACCTCCTGTTCATTTATTGGATACGATCATGGACGTACATTTTTCGGAACGAACGATTCGATATTACCAACAAAAAGAACGTTGGTTTGACGAAATTGCCCGACAGTTTCCAAAAGATAGCGCAGCCATTGTTCGCTTTTTTGAAGAAATGTTTTCTCTGGCGGATGCGATGCTTTCGTTTGTATATAAACGACCGATCGTTCCTCCCAAAACGATCAAACAGTTATTTCAAGCGATGCAAAAAGCAGATCGCAAGCTAATAAGCGCAACACCATTTTTGTTTCAATCGATTGCGAAACGACTCCAACGTTACGGCATTCGTGATGAAACGTTCATCGCTTTTTTAAACGGCCAACTCGTTGACAGTGTGCAAACAACGATTGAGCGTTGTCCCGCTTTGCTTGGCGCCGTCGCCTTAAGCATATTTCATCGCGGAGCGTTTTACGTTGAGGGAGGGCTTGCACACGTTGTTCATGCGCTTGCGGAACGTTACAAACAGCTTGGCGGAGAACAACGGATGCGTGAAAAAGTCGTATCCATTCGTAAACAACGTCATTGGCTTGTGACGACGAATCGAAAACAAACATATGAAGCGAAACACGTTGTATTTAATGGCTCTCTGCATAGTATTTTCTCCATTTTAGACGATTCAATAAAACGCATATTTTCGATTCGTGAAGAAAAGGAAAAAAAGCGCCCAGCTTGGGGAGCATTTACAATTTATCTTGGCATTGATGACAATTTACCATCAGATCGTTTATACCATCAATTTATTGTTGATCAAACAAAGCCGATGAGTGAAGGAAATCAATTTTTATTGTCCGCTTCCGCACCGTTCGATCGGCAAATGGCGCCTGTAGGAAAACGTTCCATAACGATTTCGACCCATACCGAACCACTTCATTGGTGGGATCGTCATGCGTATGATGAACAGAAAAAGATGCTTACAGAACAAATATTGCAACGTGTCAACAAAACATTCCCATTAACGAATATACATGTTCAATTAGTCGGCACACCTGTGACATTTTCTCGTTTTACTCATCGGGCGTTCGGAAAGGTAGGAGGATATATTCCAAACGGTGTTTTCAGTTTATTGTCTACGTATTCACCACAAACAAATGTCGAAGGATTGTGGCTTTGCGGGGACACGGTATTTCCTGGCGCAGGCTCACTCGGCTGTGCATTATCAGGATGGATTGTGGCGGATGGCATTTCAGCAAGCAAATAGCTCTATGCACAACACATAGAGCTATTTGCTGTTTATTTCTACTGGGATCGTTGTTTTTATTTTTATAGCCACTTTCGGATATGTTAACGCTTGCGTAACAATAGCATTTGGCGCTGGTTTTCGCTCTTTATACGAGACGATCGCCTTCCCTTTTTCGTATCGCACATCGATGACTTCAATCCCATATCCGCCTGTCCTTCTTTCACCAAGATGAATAACAACATACGTCACACCTTCTTGTTGAACGGCATACGTTTGAAATTGTTTATGCTGTTTTTCATACAACGCTTTCACATGCTGTGGAAGTTGTTCGGCTGTAACTACTTCGTATGCGATAGGCTCTCCTTCTTTATACGCATATTGTTTCTCTGCTTTCGATACACTGCAAGCAGAAAGAAGAAAACTCATCAACATAACGATCCATTTTTTCATTTTCATATTCCCCCCTTTTCTTATATTATTGTATGCATAGAGCGCAATAAACAATGAAGATTTTAAAAAAGAGCTCCTAGCTAAAACAGGAGCCCCGAACATAAATCATTTACACGAACAGTTTTATTTTTTCTTCCTCGTTCATAAAGTGATATTTTTTCTCGACATACACTTGATGCCAAACCATGAAAGTAAGTACTGTCCATATTTTTCGGCTATGATCCGCTTTGTTTTGACAATGTTCCTCCAGGAGACGATACAATACATCTTTATGGAATAGATGATCTGTTTCACTTTCTTTTATCGTACGTTTCGCCCAGTCATATATGTCATCTTTTAACCAGTGACGAATAGGAACAGGAAAACCTAGCTTTTTGCGATGTAAAACATGATCCGGAACAATCCCTTCTGCTGCTTTCCGCAAAATATACTTTGTCGTCTTATTTTTGACTTTCATTTCCGGAGCAATTTTTGCAGCGACTTCAAATACTTTTTTATCGAGGAAAGGAACGCGTAATTCCAAAGAATGTGCCATCGTCATTTTATCCGCCTTCAATAAAATATCGCCTCGCAACCATGTGTAAATATCAATATATTGCATCCGGTTGATCGGAGGATATCCTTCTGTTTCGTGGTAAAACGGCGCGGTAATGTTTGTGTATGATACATGTTGATTATACATTTTCAACAACTTGCTTTTTTCCTGTTCACTATACATTTTCGCATTGCCGATATAACGTTTTTCAATTGGGGTAATCCCGCGTTCAATAAAACTTTTTCCCTTTACTCCTTCAGGCAATACTTTTGCAATCATAGCTAAAATATATCGCATAAAATTCGGCATTCGCTCAAATATTTGTAAAGATTTTGGTTCGTGATAAATGTTATATCCACCAAACAACTCATCCGCTCCTTCACCTGAAAGAACAACGGTTACATATTTCCTCGCTTCTCTTGCTACGAAATAAAGAGGGACAGCTGCCGGATCTGCTAATGGATCGTCCATGTGCCATATAATTTTCGGCAATTCCTTCACATATTCGTCCGGAGAAATGACGTAACTAATATTTTCAACCCCTAACTTTTCTGCCGTTTCTTTTGCTACATCAATTTCGTTAAATCCTTCTCTCGCAAATCCGACTGAAAATGTTTTGATATGCGGATGAAATTGTTTCGCAATAGCTACAATGAGGGAAGAATCAATTCCTCCTGACAAAAATGAGCCGACCGGAACATCGCTACGCATATGAATACTTACCGAATCAAACAACGCTTGTCGAATTTCTTTGACAAGTTCACTTTCCGATTGATTCGTCGGATGAAATGTAGCTTTCCAATAGCGCTGGATATTTAATTTCTCTCCTAGTTTTTTCTTCATATAATGTCCAGGCTCTAGCTTGCGAATATGAACGGACATCGTCAATGGCTCTGGAACATATTGAAAAGTTAAATAATGTTGCAAAGCTTCATGATTTAGTTCGTCGTGTTCAAGAGCATATAAGATACTTTTCTTTTCGGAAGCGACAAATAGATGATCTTCTTTTTCTACATAAAAAAACGGTTTAATCCCGAACGGGTCACGTGCTGCGAAAATTTCTTTTTCTTGTTTATCCCAAATAACAAATGCAAACATGCCACGAAGTTTATTTACTACGTTTTCTTTTTCAATACTATATAAAGCAACGATCACTTCTGTATCAGAATGGGTAGAAAACGAACACCCGTTCTTGATTAATTCGTCACGCAACTCGACGTAGTTGTAAATTTCCCCGTTAAATATAATCCAATATCTCTGATTTTCATAACATAGGGGCTGATGTCCATTTTCAAGATCAATAATGCTTAACCGCCGAAACCCAAAACTGACGTATTCATCAAAAAAATAGCCATGATCATCAGGACCACGATGAGTGATCAGATCGTTCATGTTTTGGAACGTTTCTTTCCAGTTACTATTTATCTCTTTCGGGACATCAGAAATATAGCCAACAAAACCACACATCCTACAGTTTCCTCCATCTAGTCGTCATTTTGCACATGAGAATGATTGAACTTGCTGTTTCGTTTTTGTTATTTTATTTAAACAATAAAATGTGGAGAAATGATGAACAAAAACTCTCATTCACACAAAAGACTATACCATAAATTTTGACCACTGTCTTTATAAGCTTTTCTCCATACATTTTGCACATTTCTTTTTTATGATGATGTTACGATACAAGTTTATGGAGGAAAAGCGATGAAGAAATTATGGTTAGGAACCGTATTGGTAGGAGTCATTGCGCTGAGTGCAGCTTGCTCTAATTCGATGCAAGGACACGATATGTCCAACATGCATACGAAAAAAGAAACAACTTCCAATAAAGAGAATTTGCCTTTGGCAAATGATACAGAGGCGCTATCCGGAAAAGAGATTCACCTGACTGCGAAGGAAACATTATTGCAAATCAACGATCAAGTCCAGCTCCCGGTATACACGTATAATGGATCGGTACCAGGCGCGCAAATTCGCGTAAAGCAAGGAGAGCGAGTAAAAATTGTTTTTAAAAATGAATTGCCTGAACCGACCGCCATTCATTGGCACGGCTATCCTGTCCCTAATGATCAAGATGGTGTACCTGGGGTGACAATGGATGCCATTAAACCAAGGGAAACGTTTACGTACGAATTTACAGCGACTGTACCTGGAACGTACTGGTACCATTCGCATCAAAAAAGTGCCGAGCAAGTGGACAAAGGATTATACGGTACATTGATCGTTGAACCAAAAGAAGGAGAACAAGTCGATCGAGATTACACGCTCGTATTAGATGAATGGATGAGCCAACAACAAGCATCAACGACTGAACAAGCCAATCATACAAATATGCATCACGGCAATAGCTCGATGATGCATGATATGAGTATGTACGATATTTTCACGATTAACGGAAAAAGCGGCCAAGCGATTGAACCACTGAAAGTGAAAAAAGGCGAAAAAGTGCGGCTTCGCCTCATCAACGCAGGGTACATGTCTCATAAACTCCATTTGCATGGACATTCATTTAAAATTGTCGCAACAGACGGACAGCCATTAAATGATCCGCAACTAATCAAAGATGAACTGTTGAATATCGCTCCGGGTGAGCGTTACGATATTGAGTTTATCGCCGATAATCCAGGAGAATGGTTATTAGAATGCCATGAAGATATGAAAGGTACTGATGGCATGAAAGTAAACATTCAATACGAAGGCCAAACAAACAAGGCGGACAAAACAAATGCTAAAGAAACGCTTCCTGTTGTCGATATCACAACGTACGGAAAATACAAAACAGGGCCATTTACGCTAGACCAAACGTACGATGTAGAGTACACAATGGATTTAGGAACAGCTATGGACAAAAACGGGATGGTGTTCACGATCAACGGAAAAACGTATCCTAACACAGCGCCAATCAACGTGAAAAAAGGCGATATTGTCAAAGTAAAACTAGTGAACAGCTCGCCAATGGACGTCCATCCGATGCATTTACACGGCCATTTCTTCCAAATATTAAGCAAAAACGGGAAGCCAGTCACAGGCTCTCCATTAATCAAAGATTCGTTGAATATAAACCCTGGAGAAGAATATGTCGTTGCGTTTCAAGCAGACAATCCGGGAAATTGGATGTTCCATTGCCATGACCTGCATCACGCTTCCGCAGGAATGGTGACAGAACTAAAATACAAAGACTACAAATCAAGCTATACGCCAGATCCGAACGATACAACGAATAAAGGGGAGTAAGAAAGAGGGTGTCCTTGTGTGGACACCCTTTCTCTTCCTTATTTCACATCATATCCTTGCTCTTCAATCGCTTCTTTCAGCTTTTCTACACTTACTTTTGTTTCATCGTAATCTACATCGACCGTACCTTCTTGCAAATGCACTTCGACGCGGCTGACACCATCTAATTGTTCAAGGGCGCTTGTCACCGCCGCTTTGCAATGTCCGCATGTCATTCCTTGTACTTGTAATGTAATCGTCATCATCTATTCCTCCCTAGTTTATATTTTCACACGCTTCAAACGAAGCGCGTTTGTCACAACAGATACAGAGCTAAATGCCATCGCTGCCCCAGCAATCCACGGTTGTAATAGCCCAGCGGCAGCGACTGGAATACCAACGCTATTATAAAATAATGCCCAAAACAAGTTTTGCCGAATGTTGCGCATCGTTTGTCGGCTCAGTTCAATCGCTTTTGGAATGTGCAACAAGTCGCCGCCAACAAGCGTCACGTCCGCTGTTTCGATCGCGACATCTGCGCCAGTGCCAATCGCCATCCCAATATCCGCTTTCGCCAGAGCTGGCGCGTCATTAATGCCGTCGCCGACCATTGCGACGCGTTTTCCTTGTTTTTGCAAATCCTCAACGATGTTCGCTTTATCTTCTGGCAGCACTTCCGAGTATACGTGTTCAATGCCGACTTGTTTCGCAATTGCTTCGGCTGTTCGTTTATTGTCTCCCGTTACCATATACACGTCGATTCCCATTTGTTTTAATCTCGCAATGGCTTGTTTCGACGTTTCCTTGATCGTGTCTGCAACGGCAATCATCCCGGCAAGCTGTCCGTCAATGGCAACGAGCATGACCGTTTTTCCTTCGCTTTCAAGCTTTTTCATTTGTTCCTCATGTTCAGCAATAGCGACCGCACGTTCGTTCATTAACTTGCGCGTACCGATGAGCACGTGTTTTCCGTTCACCGTTGCTTCAATTCCATGTCCAACGAGCGCAGAAAAATGCGTCAACGGTTGCGCGACAATTCCGTTTGCTTTTCCGTACGCCACAATCGCTTGCGCTAGCGGATGTTCTGAAGCGCTCTCGGCCGAAACGGCATAGTCAAGCATATGTTCTTGGAATGACAACACATCTGTCACTTCTGGTTTTCCTTTTGTCACTGTTCCTGTTTTATCGAGTAAGACCGCATGGATTTTATGCGTTCCTTCTAGGTACTCACCTCCTTTAAAAAGAATGCCATGTTCTGCTCCTTTTCCTGTTCCAACCATAATCGACGTTGGCGTGGCAAGGCCAAGCGCACACGGACACGCAATGACAAGAACGGCAATAGCGACTTCGAGCGCTTTTGGTAAATCGTTTGGCGCCACAAAGAAATACCAAACGATAAAAGACAACAGAGCAATTCCGACAACGATTGGGACGAAAATACCGGAAATTGTATCCGCCATTCGCTGAATCGACGCTTTCGACCCTTGCGCCTCTTCGACGATTTTAATGATATTGGCAAGTGCAGTATCTTTCCCAACTTTTTCTGCACGAATAGTCAGCACCCCATTTGTATTAATGGTTGCCCCGATGACAAAGTCGCCTTCCTTTTTATCAACCGGAATCGATTCACCGGTAATCATCGATTCGTCAACAGAAGAAGATCCAGCAATGACCGTACCGTCTACCGGAATTTTTTCTCCTGGTTTGACAACGATTGTATCGCCGATCACCACTTCTTCGAGCGGAACTTTTATTTCTTCCCCATGTCGAATGACAGTCGCTTCTTTTGCCTGCAGGCTTAACAACTTAGAGATCGCTTCTGTCGTGCGCCCTTTCGCAAGCGCTTCAAAATATTTGCCGACAAGCACAAGCGTAATCAAGACAGCGCTCGTTTCAAAATACAATCTTGGCATATATGCAGGATTCCCAAGCGTCCGAAAAGCTTCGTACAAGCTGTAAAAGTATGCGGCTGATGTTCCAAGCGCCACGAGGACGTCCATGTTCGCGCTCTTGTTTCGTAACGCCCGGTATGCCCCGACATAGAAAGGACCGCCGATGTAAAACTGAACGGGTGTCGCTAAAAGAAGCTGGAACCACGGATTCATTAACAGGTTTGGCATCGGCAAGCCGATATGAAACGGCATATGGGCAACCATCGTATAAAGCAAAGGCAGTGATAAGATGATCGAAATAGCGAGTTGCCGTTGTTTTTGTTTAAGCCGCTCTTCTTTCCGGCCAGCATCGTCTTGTTCCTCGGTGCGAATTTGCCCTTTGTACCCGAGCTTTTTGATTTTCTCTAAAATGTCTTCGACAGATGTAACGCCTTCCTTGTATTCGACAACCGCACTGTTTGTCGCCAAGTTTACCGTCGCGTTTGTCACGCCCTCCATCCGATGTAACCCTTTTTCAATCCGGGTCGCACATGCTGCGCATGTCATGCCTTCAATATCAAGCGTCACCTTTTCTTTCGCAACGCCATATCCTAACTTTTCAATTTTTGCTTCAATGTCTGCAATGGTATATTTATTCGGGTCGTATTGAACGGTCGCTTTTTCCATCGCTAAATTGACAGCCGCTTCAACACCGTCCATTTTATTCAACACTTTTTCAATGCGGGCAGAACAAGCAGCACATGTCATGCCGGTCACTTTTAGTGTCACCGTTCTTTGTTCACTCATCCACCTTTTCCCTCCCTTACTTTACAAATTGCTTAATGACATCCATTAATTCGCGAATGGATGCTTCACCGCTTCCTTCGCGGATCGCTTTCGACACACAATGGTTGACATGGCGTTCTAACAAGTTCAATCCTACTTTATTTAACGCTGCCGTGATTGCAGAAATTTGCACTAAAATATCGATGCAATACCGATTGTCTTCGACCATCTTTTGCACCCCGCGCACTTGGCCTTCAATCCGTTTTAAGCGATTCACAATTTTTTCAATTTCTTCTTCCGTGCGCGGGACCATTTTTTTATCCATATTGTGATCTTCACAATGGTTCATCAAATATCACCTCTCTGGTTACATTATACCGGTAATGGGTATATGAAGCAACAAAAGAGATGGTTGACATCATCCTTATCAACCATCTTTTCATCATTTACTCACATTTTTTCGCTAGCTGTTCAAACTCTTCCAAAGAAATCTCTCCTAATGTGTGAAGCTCATTTAAGCCTTTTTTTGAGTGATTTTCTTCCAAGTAAACATCAATAAAAAAGCAGATACAAGCGTCAGTATCACTTTCCCTTGCCATGTCCAGTTCATCACTTGATACACCGAATATGCTTCTAACAGCAATGCTGGCAGCTTTCCGAGCGAGCTGGCGACCAGAAAAAGAAGGAGTGACATGCGTCCAATCGCTGCCACAAACGTCACAAGCCCCGACGGAACAAAAGGAAGAAGACGCAAAGACAAAACAAGCGAAAAGGCTTCTACCCCTTCTGCCTCAAGCAAACGTTTCACTTTCTGATAGGAAAACCATTTCGTTTCCGAAAGTTCGCGAAATCCTTTTCGATATAACAAGAATGACACAATCGCACCAACTGCTTCTCCGATAAATGATAAAAACGTGCCTTGCCAAAAACCGAATACCGCCAAGTTAGCCGCCGTAAGAAAGACGCTCGGGACAACGCCTAAAATACTAATCACAATATTAATCCCAATGCTGAGAAGAAAAGCGATCGATGGGTACGTATGAAATAAAGCAATTACTTGCTCTTCCATTTATATCCGACTCCCCAAACCGTTTGCAAAAATTCATCAATCGGAAAACCAGCTTGACGGAGCTTTTCGCGAATATTTTTCACATGCGAATCAATTGTCCGTTCTTCTGTATTGGTGTTATACCCCCATAATGTCACGATCAGCTGTTCGCGGCTAAATACGCGGTTTGGGTTTTTGAGAAAAAGCCCTAGCATGGCAAACTCTTTTGGCGTGAGAAAAATATCGTGCCCGGCATATTGGGCTTTATGTTGCGCCTCATCCCAAACTAAGCCGTGAAACTCAAGTTTCGTTTGTTTGCCTACAGAACGACGCAATACCGCCTCCATTCTCGCAAGCAATTCCGATTCGTCAAACGGTTTTGTAATATAGTCGTCCGCGCCGATTTTTAGTCCTTGGACAACATCTGTCGTCGCATCTCTTGCGGTAACCATAATAATCGGGACGTTTGAAAATTTACGGATTTGTTTGCACGTCTCCCATCCGTCCATCTCTGGCATCATCACATCAAGCAACACGATGTCTACTTCGTCATTTTCTAAATAGCGAACAGCGGACTCTCCTGACTCGCATTTCACACAACGATACCCGTTTGGGATTAAATACAGCTCTAATAAATCCAACATTCGTTTTTCATCATCCACTAGTAAAACGGTATACACCTTCATTCCCCCCTCGCTAACGTAATGATGATGCTTGTCCCCTTTCCGAATTCGCTTGTCGCATGAATCGAACCGCCATGCGCTTCGACAATTTCTTTGGCAATCGCCAGACCTAACCCTGTGCCCCCGCCTGTTCGCGACCGTGATTTATCGACTCGATAAAACCGTTCAAAAATGTGTGGCAAATCTTTTTTAGGGATGCCGATTCCTTCATCAGAAATAATGAGGATCACGTTCTTTTTCTCTGTTTTCACGTCAATAGAAACTGTAGAACCTTGGCGAGAATATTTTAACGCATTGTCTAAAAGATTCATCATCACTTGTTCAAACCGCTGTTGATCGATATGGACGGTAACGTTTTCCTCACAGCGGTAGACAAGCGACATATTTTTCGTGTGAAATGCAGGATACATTTTTTCGTATATTTTTTTCAAAAAAAGGCATAGTGAAGTTGGCTCTTTCTTAATTTGAAACGAATGTTGATCCATTTTCGCAAGCTCAAACAAATCTTTCACTAGCTTTTGCATATGCTCTGCTTCTTCATAAATAATGGATAAATATTTCGCTCGTTCTTCCTCAGCAATATTCGGTCTGCGCGCAACGTCCGCATATCCTTTCACATATGTGAGCGGGGTGCGCAGTTCATGCGAAATGCTCGCTAAAAATTCGTTTCGTTCTTTTTTCAAATATTCTAAGTCGGTCGCAAGTGTTTGGATCGCTTTTCCGAGTTGCGCTAGCTCGTCCTCCCCTTTCACTTGCAGGCGGACAGAAAAATCTCCCTTGCTCAGTTTTTCGGTCGCTTGTTTCATGCGAATAAGCGGAATCGTAATGACTCTTGATAAGAAAAACATCGTCAAAATCGTCAAAAAGACAGAAACAATGCCGACAACGAGAAAATGATGTTTTAATTTGGCAATCATATTTTGAATAGAAGCCGTCCGCTGAAACATATATACATATCCTTTTGTCTTGCCGTCCATCCGAATCGGGCTAGCGGTGGCAATATACGATTCGTTTTTCCAGTTGTTTTGCACAACCATCCCACTGTGAGGAATGTGGCGAGCATCGGCATGAGGAATGATTTTTTTGGCAAACGGCAAAATGTGATCAGAAAAATATAAAATGTCTCCTTTCTCATCTGTAATGACGACATCCGTCTCCGCTTCCGACTCCATCATGACGACATGTTCTAACGTGACTTCATCGTAATGACTTTCTAACACGGCCCGATGATTGTTGCCTCTTGCTAGTAATTGTTCAAATTCTTCATCAACCTTCGCATGAACAAGCGTCACATATAAAGCCACAAATAAAACTGTTTCAATCCCTAACACAAAGACAAAAAATAATAGCCCTAACTTAAATGAAAGCTTTCGCACAAACAATTCCTTCCCTTACTGGCGTTTTTCTTCATTATAGCAGAAAAAATATGGAGAAAATGTGGAGGGACGATATGCACCTGTGGAGTTGTGATAGAGGACTAGCATGATCGCTCCAATATTTGCATCGATTATTTCTATATTTATCCAATACGTTTTTATCGCTGTGTCCTTTTCATCACCGCAAAAAGTTTGATATCCGTGAACTTATGAAGATTGTGTAAATAAAATTCATAAAATTATAAAAATAACACATATGGATCGCATCGTTATTTTTCAACTACTGCGAGGCAAGCCATAGGCTTGCCTCGGTGATCGAAAAAAGTACGTTAAACTCCTCAGTTGTATCTATACTGAAAATACCCGAACTCCAAAATGCGTAAAGTTGTAGCATTCAACATAGGGACATTTTCATCCTTCCGATGATGACGAAAATGTTTCGTCATGGAAGTCTATATAACATCACAAGTTACACTTCATTCTTGCTTCTAAATCTTGCTTCTTTCATTTTTCTCTTTGCATTTCTAAAACCAACTACAATAAGCAACATATATACAATAACAACAATCCCGATACGTAGATAAGGGGGGATGAAATCAAAAAGAGTAGTATAAATAAAGATAAACATTAATAATATAGGAGCAACAACGTAAACAATATGACTAGTATCTTTTTTCTTAACAGCATAAAATAGTTGCCAATAAATAAAGACCACTAGGAAAATTCCGTTTATTTCGTAAGCTCCCACTATAAGCCCTCCTAGTTACCTGCAGCTGAGTACCCTTTTCTAAAACCATTCGCAAATATAACGATATCAGGTATGAATCCCCATATTCCTATCGCTTTGATCGCTCCTTTAGCTGCTCCTTTGATCATCGCTTGTGTTGCTGCCTTTTCAATTCTCCCAGCTGCCAATCTTGTTTCTGCTTGAGATATCTTAGTTCTCACTTCTGCTTCTGCTTCTTTCCAACCATTACGGGCACCTACTGTAGCCGGGCCTGCCTTACTAGCAGTATTAGCAGCACCACTCCAATTAATTCCATAAGAAGCTGCTACATCCTTTAATCCTTGCTTAATTCCTGATTCAATTTTATTCCATGTAGACATTGCTAACCATCCTTTCCACTAGAAACGAAGTGTAGTGATAAGTAATGAATAGCTGTATTCCATAGAATCATTTACCTATATAATAGAAAGCCTTCTTTATCCTTACATATCCCTAAGAAAAATTAAAGCAGTGCCTCTTATATTTTTTCATCAACATGATAGCTATAAAGATTGAGGTACTTCTTACCATATGAGAGCTTTTCTCGCCTTATACGAAAAACACCTTCAGCCAGCTTCCTTCCATTTAACAAATACAAGAAAAATTTATATTCATTCATTTTTTGAACATGCTCTAGGAGCTGATTGTACTCAAGTAAAATAACGTGTGCAAAAGTTCTGTGATAATCCCCTCTCTTTCCAGCTGGTATAACGTCTATATTTCCATATACAAGTTCGCTATTATGTTCGATGATGATGACGACAGGCATATCTCTTTGAATACCATAAAATTCAGAAAAAATACATAGTTCTTGATCATTCATGCTAAAATCACTTATTGGCTGTAATGGAAAAAGCACCCCTTGATGATTTTTTTCCACCCCCATGCATGTTAAACATTTTACTAGGCGAATACCCTTAAAATTCTCATTCATTTTTGCTAATAGGTTGATGTTTATTTCTAGAATTTTTTTATTCATAAAGAAAATACTTACTACATTTTGCCCATTTTCTTCCCCCTTTTCGATTGCATGATTTAAATCAAAAAAACCGTCAGTCGAGTCGATACGACAATAATTTTCCTTGAATTTCACCTCGATCTCTCTTAAAAAAGGTAAATACAATTTCACAGCAAACACACCCAATCGTCGCAATATTCACAATAAAATTTTATCCTCTCCTTTTTTTTTTTGTCAATATGTTACGATGAAAAAAGGTAAAATTTGAGTGATTTATCAAAAATAGAAGAAGGGGGCAATGGGAAGCATGGAAATGCTAGTCACTATGTGTTTCGAAGCAATAGGTGGATCGTTAGATTTTTTGTTGCTCGGTCAGTTTAGTTATCTCACCGCAAAACGAAAATTAAAACATCTGCAAAAAATAGGAATTATTTCACCACAAAAAACGTTCGAGCGAAATACGATAAAACATATGTTAAAAGACCCTAGCATCACTACATATTTATTTTCAAAAACAAACTTCAAAAAACTTTTGCATGACGAAGATATGCAAAAAAAATTTCATGAAACAATACGTCAATATGTATAAATCGCCCATAGGCAAGTATGGGCGATTATGTTTTTTCTTTGTATAAAGATGCTGTGCCAATTAATATAACCCCTGCCAGCAAAAATGAAACGTATGCAACAAGCGACGCAGTCCCTTGGTTTTTCACCCCGATGCCAACAAACGCCCAAACAAATACAAGTGGATATATGTTATCTCGTTGTCGGATCATGAACAAAAAGGCTAAAGCTGTCGCAATAAGTAACATCACGATTGCCCAAAATGCATCAGATAATCCAAATCCATCCCAACCGTTATATTTTAAAGTAAATGAAATGTTGGCAATCGTTGCAACACTAATCCAACTTAAATAAATAGAAAATGGCAAAAGATCAAAAAAACGTGGATTCGTACGTTTGACCACTGTATATAACGAGATCAGCGTAAAAAGAAGAGAAAGCATCACAATGACCGAAAAGAAAAAATATTCATAATGCCACACAACAATCCATAACGCATTCAATATACAGCTAATAACAAAAGGGACGAGCGCTTGACGATACATTGGCAAGTCGCGTCGTGAAAAAGGAACTTGTCTTAAAATCCAAATCGCCAGTAAGATGTAAATGAGCCCCCAAATCGAAAACACATACCCTGCCGGAGTAAATAAGACGTCTACTTTTCGCGATATTTCCCCTGTCGTCTGACCATTTAACGGAAGCCGCTCAGCAATGATATTCACAACGACCATAACGACATATGCAATCATATAAATAACAAACCGGCTCATCATCATCCCCCATCTCTTCTTTATACATTTATACTATTCCTCTCATGTGGACACGATAACCGTTGGAAACGAAAAGAGACGGCTTCGTATACCGTCTCTCCTATTTTTCACTCCAAATATCCTTCAATGTCCACGCATCGATAGAAAGGACAGTCACGTCCCCGCCTTCTGCGAACAATTCGATTCCTTGGCTCGTTTCGGATGGATAAATTCTTCCTGTCATCACAAGTCGACCGTCGTTGACAAATAGTTCGACCGATGAACGATCGATAAAGAAATGGAACGTAACAACATCTCCCTGTTTATCTAGCGCCGCTCGACGAATGCCGCCTTCGCCTTTTCCAGAGCGGTTTCGGTCAAATGTGACAATAGATTGTTCTCCATCATAACGGAAAATCGTTTCTTCGCTTCCGTCTTCCGCACAACGCACTTTCACACCAAATGCATTTCCTTGAAAATCAGCTACCGAAAAACGAACGAGTAGCTCTAGTCGATCCCCTTTCCATGGAAGTGTATACGTTCCGCCCTCTTCTTTTACTGAGATCGATTCCAGATGCATATGCTCTTGGCGCAATAATTGTAATTCCGGCACCGGCTTCATTAACAGTTTCTCGTCATCTGTCAATTCCAAAAGACGCGGAATCGTTAACGCGCCTGCCCATCCGTGTTGTTGCGTCGGCATTTGCGACTCCCACATGTCCATCCAACCGAACAAAATGCGTCGACCTTTCTCGTCTTCAAACGTTTGCGCAGCGTAAAAATCAAATCCTTTATCGAGCTCTTCAAACGCTCCGTGCACTAGTTTTCCCGTTTCATAATCAAGCGTACCAACAACATAACCTGTTTGATGAAGGTTTTGAAAGCGATCGCCTTCTGGTTCGATTCCTTGCGGTGAAAACAACAAAATATCTTTGCCGTTCAAACGGAAAACATCTGGACACTCCCACATATAGCCTAAGTTGCCATCACTTTGCGCAATGATATTGACATATTCCCAATGGCGCAAATCGTTCGACTTGTATAAAACAACTTTTCCGTTGTTTCCTTCTCTTGTCCCAAGCACCATATACCAATCGTCGCCACGTTTCCACACTTTCGGATCGCGAATATGCCCTTGGCAGTCAAATGGTGGCTCAGAAAGCACCGGATTGTTCGGGTCTTTTTCAAAATGGATGCCGTCTTTGCTTGTTGCAATACATTGATATTGTTTCAGTTCCGTTTGCTCCTCGTTCATCCAAACATTTCCGGTGTAAATAAGGGTTAGCACTCCTTGGTCATTTACCGCGCTTCCTGAAAAACAGCCGCCTTCATCGTACCATTCGCTCGGCGCAAGTGCAATCGGTGCACGCTCCCAATGCACAAGGTCTTTACTTTTCACATGCCCCCAATGCATCGGCCCCCACTTTGGGCTGTCTGGATGAAACTGATAAAACACATGGTACTCCCCGTTCCATTGAATGAGCCCATTCGGGTCGTTCATCCAGTTTACCGGCGCCATAATATGGTATGCTAAGCGATACGTGCTGTCCATTTTTTCTTTTGCCTGTTGTACTCGTGTTTCTGCTTCATAAATGTGCTTCGTATGTTTCGACATACATTTTCCCCTTCCTTTTTGTTTATATATCAGAAAATGAAAAAATATCATGTGTAGAGAACTGTATATTTGGAAACAAAGTTGAGACAAAATGATTGTTTTGCGCATCATATACTTCTTCTAGTTGCAAACGATCGTTATAAAGGACATATTTTTCAATCGTCTGATGCCGATAATCAACAATCCAATATTCCTTTACCCCTGCTTTTTCATAGTAATAACGCTTTAATAATCGGTCATTTCTTGCAGTGCTTGGAGAAAGAACTTCGACAACAAGGTCTGGGGCGCCATAACAACGCTTATTGCGCAGTTTCTCTTTCTCACAAACAACTGAGATGTCCGGTAACACCGTGACATTTTCTTTTCCTTTTTGCTCATCTTGGAAAAGAAGCACGACTTGCAAATTGCTTCCAAACACAAAACAAGGGCTGCCTTTTAACGCAAATGTGATTTCCCCAATTACATTCGCTACAACCCCCTCATGTTCGTATGAGGCTGGAGCCATGAGCACAGGAACACCTTCGTACAACTCCATTCGTCGTTCTCCGACAAGCTCAAAAAACTCTGCAAGCGTATACAGCTGTTTTTCTTCACGCTCACTCATCTATCTCACCTTCACTTGTTTTTCCGTTCCTATTCATCCATTGCTCGACATGATGCACAGCGATGCCAGAAAAGCTTTTTGTTCGTGCGTAGTGCTTCTGAACAATCGCCAATTGCTCGTTCATATACGTCTCATCTTCTTCAAAAAACGAAACGTCATCCCCTTCATCAACTTGCCCTGTTTCAACCCCTACAACAATTTGTTTCCCGTATTTTTTAGCTATTTGCATTTCTTTTTTTACGATGTTAATGATATCTCTTGCTTGATCGCGATATGCCATCATTGTCACACCGTCTGTATTCGCAATCACCCATTCCGCTAAATTGCTGTTTCCATACCGTACTCTATCAAACCAAAACGGTATATCTACTTCAAACCGTAGCGATCGTTCTTTCGCAAGCTCACGTGCTCGTTGTAACACCGTTTGATACGAAGCGATCGCCCCTTCTTCATTCGTCCGCCACCATGCGTGCAAGTACGGCTCAACGTCTAAGTGTACACCGAAAAACTTTTCGTTCTTCTCGGCAACGCTTTCATATTTAGTCAACCATTGAAATAAGCGTTCCATTCCTTCTCCACTTTCAATCCAATTCGGCGCCCCATCGAGCGCATACACACGAATACCTTTTTCGGTTGCACGCCGAACAAATTGACGATACGTATCAATCGGAATGTCTTCGTCGATTTGCACGTATACATCGCTCACTTGTTTTTCCTGTAAAAAAGAGAAGACGCGATCTTCATCTTTCACAAATAACCATGGGTTCCAAAGCCACGTTGCACGCACCGGCTGTCTTTCTTGTGCAAACAAATATACTCCTCCCACAACAAGTGTGAATAAAAATGCGAGGATGCCAACAATTTTTTTCATTGATATCCCTTCCCATGACCTGATTATCTTTATTTTACTACGTCTTGTATGGAAAAGAGAATGACAAAACGACTTTTTTCACATGATATATAAAAAAGCGGGGATGAAAAATGAACGCACTTTTCTTATTTTTGTCTTTGTTACTCATCACGACAACACCTGTTCACCGAATACATGATGATATTGTTTGGAATGTGCCGACTGATGAAAAAATGGTCGCGATTACATTTGACGACGGGCCAGACATATTATACACTCCTGACATTTTAACGATTTTAAAACAATATGACGCCAAAGCTACTTTTTTCGTCGTTGGATTTCGTGCTGAAAAATATCCTGACATTATTAAGCGACAAATGAACGAAGGGCATGAAATTGCAAATCATACGTATAAGCATCTTGATTTTCGCGGCAAATCTAAACAAACGATTGAGGAAGAAATAAAAAAAAGCGAGGATGTGCTATATGACATTACCGGAAAACGCCCGACGTTATTTCGTCCCCCACTCGGCTACTACAACAAACAGATCATAGACATCGCCAAACAACGAGGATATACTGTCGTCATGTGGTCAAAACATCAAGACACATGTGACTGGCAAAATCCTGGGACAAGACGAATTGTCCGCCGTGTCGTTCAACATATTCAGCCTGGACAAATTATTTTGTTTCACGATCACGGAAGCGGTAGCCGAAAACAAACTGTTCAAGCATTAAAAGAAATTTTACCAATTTTAAAAGAAAAAGGATATACATTTGTCACTGTCTCTGAACTGTTAAAACATCATCCAAACTATCGTGACTTAAATTTGTAGCTCCTTCCAAATGAGCATATGTTTTGCTTTCTCATACAATCCATTTCATAATAAAAGGGAAAAATATTGGAAAGGAGCATAGAGATGAAAAGTTTACAAGATGCTGCAACGTTACATAACGGCGTTCGTATGCCATGGCTTGGCTTAGGGGTTTATAAAGTGCAAGAAGGCGAGGAAGTCATTCGTTCTGTTCGCACAGCGCTTGAAATCGGATATCGTCATATTGATACGGCTGCATTTTATGAAAATGAAGAAGGAGTCGGTCAAGCGATTCGCGAGTCGGGCATTCGTCGTGAAGAAATTTTTGTCACAACAAAAGTATGGAATTCCGACCAAGGATACGAATCAACATTAAAAGCGTTTCATACAAGCCTAAAAAAACTCGGCTTTGATTATATTGATTTGTATTTAGTTCACTGGCCTGTCAAAGAAAAATATAAAGAAACGTACAAGGCGCTCGAAAAGTTGTATAAAGATGGCTTCGTGCGTGCGATCGGAGTGAGCAACTTCCAAATTCATCATTTAGAAGATATTTTTGCTGATTGCGAAATAAAACCGATGGTCAACCAAGTGGAGTTTCATCCACGTTTAACACAAAAAGAACTTCTTGCATTTTGTAAGCAGCATCAGATTCAATTAGAAGCGTGGTCACCACTTATGCGTGGCGGCGAGCTGTTAAACGAACCAACGCTTGTCGACATAGCACAAAAATACAATAAAACACCAGCTCAAGTGATTTTACGTTGGGACTTGCAACACGAAGTCGTTACTATTCCAAAGTCTGTCACGCCTCAACGAATTGCTCAAAACGCAAACATTTTTGACTTTACTTTAACAAAAGAAGAAATGGATGCGATTGACGCGCTAAACGAAAACCGCCGCATCGGCCCAGACCCAGATCATTTTGATTTTTAGCTCATACGTAAACGGGAGATCCTTAAACAATAAGGACTCCTCGTTTACGTATTTTAGTTTACATACATTGAAGCATTGGAATAATTTTTTCTCTATCCAGATCTGTACCGATCAATACGAGATTATTTGGAAATGAAAACGAAATCGGTATGAGACACGGTTCTCCATAGGCGTACTGAAAAATATACGTTTGGCTTGGATCATCCGTAAACCGAACAAATCCTTTTATGCGAAATATGTTTTCTTCCACATGTTCCGTCCACTTTAAAAACGTCCTCCGATCGATTGGATTTTGAAACTCGTACGTCATTGAACGAATGTGGAGATGTTTTTTCACGTGCAACACTTCATACTTGTTCTCAATCACTATATCATCTCGTTCAAGTAACGCATTAACACGTATATTTCCATATGTTACACATTGTATACTAGCTCGAGCATTGAATGCCTTTATTTCCTCCATCGCACGATCGACAACAAATTGGTCGACACTGTCACACTTATTTAAGATAATGTTATCTGCATGCTTAACCTGCTCCGTAATTAATTTAAGCATGCGTCTAGGTAACTGGTCACGACTGTTCCATCTCGCGACATCAACAACAGTAATAATACATTTGACGCAAATATACGGCGCAATTAAAGGAGATAAGCATGCGTCAAATACGTCAATTGGATGAGCCACTCCTGTCGTTTCAACATATACAACATCCGGTTTATGTTCCTTGTATAAAGATAATAAATGAAGTTCTACTTCATCTTTCATCGTACAACAAATACATCCATTTAGTAACTCTTTCAAAGGGGTATGTTGATCAATTAATAACGAATCAACAGCAAACTCACCAAATTCATTCATAAGTACACTCGCTCGTCTCCCACTATGCTTATCATTTTGTAAAAGTCGTTGCAAAACTGTTGTTTTCCCACTTCCTAAAAAACCTGACAAAATATATACATCCAAAAGTTTTCAACCTCCCTCTAGAAATGTTCCTTTTCTATTTTATTATAAATGAAAAACGTAATCTTTTCGATTTAAGGTGCTTATTTCTTGATTTTTTATTCCATTTTGTAATAATAAATAGTAACCATTACGATTAAAAAGGAGACGAAGAAATGGAACATCTACACTTACCTAAAAAAGAAGATCGACTCATATATTTCGGATCCACTAATCCGTTAATTAATAAAACGAAACCAACCGAGAAAGAACAAATGGTTGATTTACAAAGAGAGAAAAAAGATTTCTTTTTTCATATTGATCATGTAGGAATTTTCAATGTCTCGCATCCAATAACAATTGAGTCGAGCATGAAACCGCATGTGCAAACAACAATCGGTACATTCACATTAACAACGAGTTTGAACCGAGATGAGAAAGGCATTAACATGAGTCGTCTAACTGAGCTACTACATGAGTACTATGAGAAAAATTGGACAGTAACGTTACGCTCCCTTCAATCTTTTTCTAAAGACATGGCAGAAAGAATGAAGCAACGCAAATCAAGCGTTTCTGTACGTTATCCATGGTACTATGAAAAAGAAGCGCCGGAAACATTACATAAAGGGATGGTGCACGCAAACGTATTAACGACCATGACGTATGAACACGAAAAAGGCTGGAAAGCATCGGTCGGTATCGACTGCACGGTCACAACATTATGTCCATGTTCGAAGGAAATTAGTGAATATAGTGCACACAACCAACGTAGTATTGTATCTATCATCGCTGATTTACAACATGATGCAGAATGGCCAGAAAGCTTTAAAGAACAACTTTTACATATCGCAGAATCTAATGCAAGCTCCCAAATGTATTCAGTACTAAAACGGCCGGATGAAAAATATGTGACAGAACGAGCATATGAAAATCCTAGATTCGTGGAAGATCTTATCCGTTTAATTGCGGCTGACTTATATGAACAAGCTTGGGTGAGAAGCTTTCATATTACATGTCGCAATGAAGAATCTATTCATTTACACGACGCATATGCACAAATGTCCTTTCAAAAATAGAAGAATCATGCTAAGTTGTCCGTTGCTCGCGGGCACCTTGTGGTTTTCGTCCCCTTTTTCCCTGTCTCAACATAGCAATTAAAAGAAGAAGAACTGGGATCACAATTTGAAGTGGAATATGCATATAAATTGTAACGATTTGTAGCCCCTCTTTAATATGCTCAGCAAAATTGCTGGCGATTGCAATGGACAAAAACAAAACAGAAATACCTAGCGGATAAACAAGACGTTGATATTCTTTGATTTGAAATAAATCTGCCGCTCCGATTACTCCTGCATAAAAAAAGACACCGACTTTGAAAAATCCTCCGACAATGAGTGCAATCATAAATAACACATCTAATCGCTCTAAAAAATTTGCTACACGAATTTCTTGAATCGTGTTCAACAAGGGAAAGGTGGAACGCGAAACCATATCCGCCCCCAATACGGCTATATTCATTGCCATGATGATTGCTAAATTGATGCCACTTAAAAACAACGCGAGAAACCCTGCCTTCATTACTTTTTCTTGTTTTTGCAAATAAGGAAAAATCATCGTAAAGACAATCATTTCGCCAAATGGAACATATAGTGTTTGTGTAAATACAACATGAAAAATGGGTCCCCATCCTTCTTCTAATATCGGCTGTAAACGATGAAGATCAACTGCTCCTGCAATGATGATCAGTACAAATCCTAATATAAGTATCCAGTAAAGTGAAAAGAAAAATAATTGACTCGCTCGCGCAATGACTTCAATTCCTTTATAAACAGCATACATTACTGTTAGCATCATGACAGCATTTAAAATAAACAAGGGGGTTTCAGGATACGCAAACGTCAATAGAAGCTCACCGAAATCGCGTAACACTCGAGCCGCAATGTATAAAAAATAAAGTACGTATATAAGCCCCAGTACCCTTCCAAAAAAAGAACCAACAATGCGCTGACTATATGATGTAAGAGGTAGTCTTGGATAATATGTAAAAAGGCGGTAATAAACGAACAGCAATCCTCCTCCTAAAACCATGCCACATAAAATAGCAAGCCAAACGTCTTGTTTCGCATCTACTCCAAGTGGAATAACCATGGCGCTACCGTGTTCAAATAAAATGGCAAGCATAAATAATTGCCGCGCACTTATACACGCTCGTTCCACTGCATCTCACCGCCTTTTCACTGAATGTATGAGCGAGTTCTCAATCCTGTTCTTCGAATAAATGAATCGACTTTCACGTGAATTTCTGATTTAGGAAAATATTTGTTATGCCACATTTTTTTCATTTCTTTCCATTCCTCTGGATACGTTCGATGAACCACCTCTCCAAATCCAAAAATGTCGCTTTTCTTCTTTTGAGCAGCATGTACTGCTTTTTTCACCTCTTTTTTTATCTCTTGTTGTATTTTTTTTTCGAGCTCTATTATTTGCTTTGGATCTGTGAAGTCAATAGAAACAAATGTTTCGCTAATATCTCCCTCTGTTTTAATAAAAACCGATATTATCGGATTCCCGTCTTTTAGTTTTGCTGTTACCTTTGCTTGCGCACGCATAACCTTATAGGACAATCCTTCCTTAGATTCACCCCAATCAATATTTACACTTGTTTGTTTCACTTTATTAAGTACCCACAAAACCCCACGAGCCTCTTCATTTTTCATCCAGCCAACAAGCTTCCCATTCTTAAAAACAGCTAATTCAGCAGCGCGAAGACGTGCCGAAGGTTCAATGGTACGAACATTATCTTGTTCGTCTCCCTTCTGCCAATCACCGGCAATACGAAAACTACTTATGACCACTTCTTTTCCATCAAGCGAAAAATTTTCGATGATTTCCCTTATGCGAGTATCAACGTTTTCTCCTAACAAACCTTTTGTAAATTGCAATGTTTTAATTATTTGATTTGCAGGAATTTTATCGATCGGCGTAAGTACAGATAATAATTGTTTCGCTGTTTGTTTACGCGCAATAATAATATTCGCTGCAGGTCGAAACTGGGGATTGCGCTCAACAGCATCAAAAATTTGCTGAATTCCTTCTTTCGCAAGCTCCTCCCCAATGACAACAAGGTTTGTATGAGAATAATATGGAATGCGTGATATTTGTTTTGATGCCTTCCGACTTGCCTCAACTAACGTATCGCCAGTTGATGTATACAAGGCAACGGGAAGCCCTGCGCTCCCTCCCCCTCTTTGAGTCGCCCCTGCTACGTTTCCAGGATTGACAATTTGAAATGTCGACATATATTTTCCATCCCTTTTATCTATACCAACTGCAATAATGAATGCTAAGTCTGTCAGCTCTCTTTTGCTCCAACAACCGTAAATAATACACGTAAATAACAGGACAAAGATGAGGAAAAGATATCGTTTAATTTGAATCCCCTTCTTTCTCTGTTTGTTGAGGCGGCTTTGGACGTTGCCCCCCCTTTTGACGAACCGTGTCTGTATTCATGATCAAGCGAGGTCTCTCTTTTAATCCCCATAACGGAAAACGTATAAATGTATCACCTATATTTTCTAAAATAAGGGGAGCAAGTGGTGCCATGTATGGCACTCCAAATGACCGAAGACTACATAAATGAATAGTCATTAAAATCATGCCAATCAAAATGCCATAAAAACCAAATAGAGCAGCTAGTACCATTAGGGCAAAACGAATTAAACGTGCGGAAATAGCAATTGCAAACGATGGTGTCGCAAAGCTAGCAATTGCCGTGATGGACACAACGATAACCATAGCTGACGAAACAAAACCTGCTTCTACAGCAGCTTGTCCGATGACGAGCGCTCCAACAATCGATACAGCCTGTCCAACAGCCCTTGGCAAGCGCACTCCAGCTTCACGCAAAATTTCAAACGTCACCTCCATGAGCAATGCTTCAATAAAAGCGGGAAAAGGAACCGCTTCACGTTGTGCAGCAATTGCAATGACAAGGGAAGTAGGAATCATTTCTTGATGAAATGTCGTCAGTGCAATATACACAGACGGTGCAACAAGGGAAATAAAAAAAACGAGCATACGTAAAAAACGCAACGCTGTCGCAATATCAAAGCGTGCATAATAATCTTCTACAGCTTGAAAAAATTGTATAAATACAGTTGGGACAATAAGGACAAATGGCGTCCCCTCTACAAAAATAGCGATTCTTCCTTCCAACAAATTAGCCGCAACACTATCTGGTCTTTCCGTATGATAAACAGTTGGAAACGTTGTAAATGATTCATCTTCAATCAATTGTTCAATATATCCAGATTCAAGAACGCCATCTATACAAATGCGTCGCAATCGACTACGCACTTCTTCAACAATTTTGTCATTTGCAATTCCTTTAATATACATGATACGGACATTTGTTTGTGTCACTTCACCTAATGTAATGGCTTCTACCCACACATGTGGATTTTGAATTCGTCGGCGGACCATAGCAACATTTGTTGCCAACGATTCCGTAAAACCCTCTCGTGGCCCTCGAATAGATAGTTGTGTACTCGGTTCTGTAATCGCACGATACTCACCACCTTTTACTGATACACCAACTGCTTCTAGCATCCCATCAATAAATAAAATGACTTCCCCAGACATAAGCGAGGAAAATATGTCGTGCCATTGCTGAATGCGCCGTGTTGTATTAGCTGTAGCTATTTTTTGTTCAATATAGTCTAGATTGCAACTACTTGAAGGAAGTGATAATTGTACACTTATTTCAAGCAACAATTGCTGAACAATATGTTCATCAACCATTCCGCTCACAAAACAAAGTGCAGCAGGCAAATTATCCTCCTTTCCAAGTAAAAAACGGCGGATGATGATATCTGCACTATTTCCAGTAATATCTCTCACTTTTTCTATATTCGCATGTAAATTCTGCTCAATCGTCCCGTATATGCCCTTTTGTGCCAACAACCCATATGCATGCGTATGCTTTTCTTTCTTACCTTTCGATCGTGTCCACATCTTTCCTCCTCCATCCATTGTCTCCTTGATGGTTAGAATAAGCATACAATGCATATATTATGCAAAAGGAATAAACGTACAAAAAGGTCAGATGCTAAATAAAAGTGCATCCATGGAGATGAAATGATGAAAACTGTCGTGGTTTGTATCGTTATTTCTATGTTGTTAGGCAGTATAGCGATTAGTATGAATTTATTGCTAGGAATGAGCATTCATCAAGCTTGGTTTGACATTTTCAATCCTTTTCAAGTAATGGAACCAATTGAATTAGCCGTTTTGTTCTCCCTTATCAGTCTATGGATATTTAACACATGCCTTCACCTGTTTCGAAAAAAGAACCAACATAAAGAACCCGAACAGCGTCCGCATTAAGCGAACACCGTTCGGGCTTTTTCTTTTCTCATCCCTAAAGGAACGTATACACAAAACGGTTCACTTTCCATATAATCACCTGTCACTGCATAGGCGCGGGCACGCGATCCACCGCAAACGTAGCGGAACTCACAAATGCCACATTTTCCTTTATATAAGTCTGGCTGACGCAACTGTTTCATCACTTCCGATTCACGATAAATATGCGATAACGATTGCTCACGCACGTTGCCGCATACGATCGGAAGCAAGCCGCTTGGCATCACATCTCCTGTATGCGAAACAAAAACGAAACCGTTGCCGTCATTGACGCCTTTTGGCGCTCGTTTTAAGCCGTCAATCATCGAAGCATGATCTGTAGTTATCGCATGCTCATAACGAATATCCCCTGCTGCAATTCGTTTTTCGCGCATTTTTTGTTGAATGACAACACGACGATAATGTTGCGCTGCTGTCGTTTTGATATCATACGGTGCTGTTTTACTTAACTCATACAACCAACGAAATACTTGTTCATGCTCCTCCGGGCTAATGCAATCGCCCATTTGTCCCCGACCGGTTGGCACGAGTAAAAAAATGTACCACATCACTGCCTTTAACTCTGCAACTAATTTCGCCATTTGTTCTAAATGATTATAGTTATAACGCGAAATGACTGTATTAATTTGCAATGGCATATGTAGCTCATTTAAATAACGAATGTTTTCAATCGTTAAATCAAACGAACCCGGTGTACCGCGAAATCGATCATGAATGTCAGCCGTCGGTCCATCTAAACTAAATGCCCAGCGTGACAGTCCAATCTCTTTCGCTTTTTTCATTTTTTCTTTCGTCACATTTGGTGTCGCACTCGGTGTGATCGAAACGCGCATCCCTTTTTTAATCGCATACGATGCAAGTTCAAACAAATCTTCGCGCATCATACAGTCCCCGCCTGTAAACACAAGCATTGGATTGTTCATTTCATATATGTCATCGATAAGCCGAAGCCCTTCTTCGTGCATCAACTCACGCGGATCAGGGATCGGTTGAGCATCGGCGCGACAATGTACACATTTTAACTGGCAAGCTCTTGTCACTTCCCAAATGACAATAAACGGATGTTCGTTATAATCTACCGCAAGCGCATGTTCATGCATATTTCATCACCAGCTTTTCGTGTTATTTTTCACATTCATTATAGGCTTATTTTTTCATCATGCGTTCGCGCGTTTTTGACGATTTTTTTAAACATAGCGCTTTGTTATGATACAATGAAAATAGGAAAATAAAGGAGTGAAAAAGATGAAGTCCGAAAAAGAAAAAATGTTAAGCGGTCAATTATACCGTGCCACAGATCCAGAGTTAGTGAAAGAACGCGAACATGCTCGTCGCTTAACAAGGCTATTTAATCAAACATTAGAAACGGAACATGAACGACGTGTTTCTTTATTGAAAGAACTATTTGGCTCAACAGGTGAAAACTTATATATTGAGCCCCCTTTTTATTGCGATTACGGATATAATATTCATGTTGGGGAAAACTTTTTTGCCAATTTTCATTGCGTCTTTTTAGATGTATGTCACATTCACATCGGAGATAACTGCCTTATCGGTCCCGGTGTCCACATTTATACAGCTACCCATCCAATTGATCCAACGGAAAGAATATCAGGATTAGAATACGGAGCGCCCGTTTCCATCGGTGATCATGTATGGATCGGTGGCGGGGCAATCATTAATCCAGGAGTAAAAATCGGAAATAACGTTGTCATCGCTTCCGGTGCGGTTGTCACAAAAGACGTTCCCGATCACGTTGTCGTCGGCGGCAACCCAGCAAAAGTGATAAAACAGCTAAATGTATAAAGGCTCCCGCGCAAGGAGCCTTTTTTTGTTACGCAAAATAAACCATATAAATAACTGCCGCAAGCACGATGCGATAAATGGCAAATGGCACAAGGCGAACACGATTAATTAAACGCAAGAAAAAGCGAATCGCTAACAAAGCAAAAACAAAAGCACTAATAAAACCGACAATGAAAAATGGTAAAGCATCCACTGTGATGTACTGCCAGTTTTTCAACAACGAAATGAAGCTTGCTCCAGCCATAATTGGCACCGCCATAATAAATGTAAAATCAGCTGCTGCGCGATGGCTCATTCCGACAAGCACGCCACCTGAAATGGTCGACCCCGAACGTGAAAACCCTGGCCAAAGGGATAAACATTGAACGAGACCGACAATGAATGCTTGTTTATACGTTATATCATCTACTGTTTGCGCTACTTTCGTTCGTTTTCCGAAACGGTCTGCTGCGATCATCAACAATGCTCCAAGCACGAGCCCAATGAGCACCGTTTCCGTCGAAAACAAATGTTCATCAATATAGTCTTCAAATAAAACACCTAACACACCAGCTGGCAAAAGACCGATAAAAATGTGCATAAGCGTCAAACGCGGTCCTGTTCTCACTTCGCTTTTTCGTAAATAAAGCAATTCGAAAAATTTATCTTTAAACACCACAACGGCAGCTAAAACCGAACCGAGCTGAATGACGACTTTAAACGTATTCGCCCCATACTTCCCTAAAAACTCACTTGACTTGAGCCACATATCATCAACGATAATCATATGACCTGTCGACGAAACAGGCGCAAACTCTGTCGCTCCTTCAACTAGTCCTAAAATGAGCGCTTTAATTAACTCTATTACATGCATGTATGTCCATCCTTTCTAAAACGGTAAAATATGTATAATCTCTTTCATTTGCCTACTCTATTGTACTACAAACATTTTCATTCTACTACTTACATGTGAAAATTACTTAAAACAAAAAACGGCCACGCACCAAGATGCGTATGGCCGTCTTCTTTTTTTATTTAAGAAGTCGATGCGATTTTTCGCTTATTCTGATATTCACTCACATATTTACGAAGATACGGAATTACCCAACGATCAAGCCCGAACTTTCCTGCATTCGCCCCTGCAACAAGAATGAAACATGTTAACAAAACCATTTGCGGGTTTGTGCTTGTTGTACCCGAAAACATAAATGCAAAATTCATTACAGCACCCATCAAAGCAGAAAATGTTGTAAACACACCTAAAAGCAACGCAATTCCAACGAGCACCTCACCCCATGGTACAAGAAAATTGAAAAAACTAACGTTTGGTAATGCAACATGTTCAATAAAAGACGCCCACCATCCTTGTACTGCTGGATGCTCCCCTGTTGCTTTACTAAGTGCTCCTTTTAAAAATCCTGTCGCATCAAATCCTCCTGTTACTTTATGCCATCCCGCCATAAACCATTCATAACCGAGATACAAACGAAACACTGTCAAAACGGCCGCTGCGCTTACATGCTCACGTAACCATTTTACTACCATGTTGCATCTCTCCTTATTTATAATTTTTTATAATTATTACACTTTTATCATACCACTTTTTGTATTATTCAAACCAAATTTGTTCGAAATTTCACATGATATTCAAAAAGATTTGACTATATTATTACAAAAATTAACCATTGTATAAATATAAAATAATTATATAACAGTCGTTGATTTTTTAAGTCTGTTATAATACAATATAACTAACAAAAGAAACGTGCGAAAGGGGTTTTGTTTATGGAAATGTATACTAAAGCTTACCAAAGATACGTTGAAAAATGTAATGAATTCGGAATCGAGGCGATTGACTTAATCGAATTTATTCGCAACTTGACAACTGAACAAGTCAAATATATGCTGCAACATTAAAGATTGGAGTGAAACGATGAACGGAAATGCGGATGTGAACGTATAAATCCCCCATTTTATTCTGCAAACAGAATGAAATGGGGGATTTTTATAATTTTTAAATAAAAATATCATTTTTACTTTACTATTAAATATTAATTTAGTATAATTCTAATGTGCTAATTATTATCACTCTCAACAAGTGAACACCTAGCATCATATTTCATTTATATGTAGGAAAGGAGAATAAAAGAATGGAAAACAAATGCCCGTTCCATGGAAGTGTGACGAATCATACTTCAAACAAAACAACAAACAAAGACTGGTGGCCGAATCAACTGAATTTAAGCATTCTTCATCAACATGACCGAAAAACGAATCCCCATGACGAAACGTTCGATTATGCGGAACAATTTCAAACACTTGACTATTGGGCGTTAAAAGAAGATTTGCGTAAACTCATGACGACAAGCCAGGATTGGTGGCCTGCCGACTACGGACATTACGGTCCACTATTTATCCGCATGGCTTGGCATTCTGCAGGAACATATCGCATTGGCGACGGACGAGGCGGCGCTTCCACAGGTACGCAACGGTTCGCCCCGTTAAACAGTTGGCCAGACAACGCGAACTTAGATAAAGCACGTCGCCTGTTGTGGCCGATTAAACAAAAATACGGCAATAAAATTTCTTGGGCGGATTTAATTGTGTTAGCTGGCAACGTGGCGATTGAGTCTATGGGTGGAAAAACGATCGGTTTTGGCGCTGGCAGAGAGGACGTATGGCACCCAGAAGAAGACATTTATTGGGGGGCGGAAAAAGAATGGCTCGCCTCCGAACGCTATACAGGCGACCGCGAATTAGAAAATCCGCTTGCCGCCGTTCAAATGGGGCTGATTTATGTCAATCCAGAAGGTCCTGATGGCAACCCAGATCCGCTCGCGGCGGCGCGTGACATTCGCGAGACGTTTAAACGAATGGGAATGAACGACGAAGAAACTGTGGCGCTCATCGCAGGCGGCCATACGTTTGGGAAGGCGCATGGAGCTGGTGCTGCATCGCATGTCGGCCCTGAACCAGAAGCAGCTCCGATTGAAGCGCAAGGGTTAGGATGGCTTAGCTCGTACGGAAAAGGGAACGGACGCGATACGATTACAAGCGGTCTGGAAGGTGCTTGGACGCCAACACCTACGCAATGGGATAATAGCTATTTACAATTGCTTTTTGAATATGAATGGAAGTTGACGAAAAGTCCAGCTGGTGCGTATCAATGGGAAGCAGTGAATATAAAAGAAGAACATTTAGCGCCTGATGTCGAAGATGCCAATGTGAAAGTGCCGCCGATGATGTTGACGACCGATTTAGCGTTGCGCTTTGATCCAATATATGAAAAAATTGCTCGTCGCTTTTATGAACATCCAGAGGAATTTGCAGATGCGTTTGCGCGCGCTTGGTTTAAGCTCATTCATCGCGACATGGGGCCGAAAACGAGATATCTTGGCCCAGAAGTGCCGAAAGAAGATTTCATTTGGCAAGACCCGATTCCAGAAGCTGATTATGAATTAACGGATGCGGAAATCGAAGAGATCAAAACGGAAATTTTACATTCAGGGTTAACGATTAGCGAACTTGTGAAAACGGCTTGGGCATCCGCTAGCACGTTCCGTAACTCCGATAAGCGTGGCGGAGCGAACGGTGCGCGCATTCGGCTCGCGCCACAAAAAGATTGGGAAGTGAACGAACCAGAGCGACTTGCGAAAGTGCTTGCCGTTTATGAAGACATTCAACGCGCGCTCCCTAAAAAAGTAAGCATCGCTGATTTAATCGTACTCGGCGGCAGCGCGGCAGTCGAGAAAGCAGCCCGCGATGCCGGGTTTGACGTCCACGTACCGTTTATGCCTGGACGAGGGGATGCTACGGAGGAACAAACGGATGTGGAAAGCTTTTCCGTATTAGAACCGTTCGCTGACGGATTCCGCAACTATGAAAAGAAAAAATATCGCGTCGGCCCTGAGGAACTGCTTGTCGACAAAGCCCAATTGCTCGGCTTAACCGCCCCAGAGATGACGGTATTAGTCGGTGGCTTGCGTGTGTTAGGAGCAACGTATCGCGATCTTCCTCACGGTGTATTTACGGATCGCATCGGGGTGCTCACAAACGATTTCTTTGTTCATCTTGTCGATATGAACTATGAATGGGTACCAAGGGAAGATGGCTTGTATGACATTCGCGACCGGAAAACGAAGGCTGTTCGTTGGACCGCCACTCGTGTAGATTTAATTTTCGGATCAAACTCGATCCTTCGCTCCTACGCTGAATTTTACGCCCAAGACGACAACAAAGAAAAATTTGTCCGCGACTTTATTCAAGCTTGGGTAAAAGTCATGAACGCCGACCGATTCGACCTTCGGAAAAAAACAAAAACATCGGTTACGATTTAAAGGAGAAAAAGCAGGTGGACGATCGTCTCCCCTGCTTTTTTATCTCTCATAAATAACGATTCCGTCACGCTCAATTTGCCGCGCGATCTCTTTATTCAATGAATCAAAAAACAGCACATCGAACGAATAAATGCCAACAATTTCATCGATTGCATCAATGACTTTCCATTTTTGCTTTCCTGTATAATCAATGCACAAGTCAATATCGGAGTTGTAACGCGCCGTCCCTTTTGCCCGCGAACCGAATAAAACAACTCGTTGGATCTCTTCTTCACTTTGAAAATATGCCAATAAGCGTTCAAATACGTTCCGGCTAATTCCATATGTTGTCACGATCGATCACTTCTTCTTTTATTTTTTGCAACAGCGCTTCAATTGGTTGGACGTATTCATCAACAATTTTTTGCTTAATTTGTTCATAATCTTCTTCATTAGGTTATCAATTTTATTAAAATCATAGAATAATGATAAAGATTTTAATAAAATTGTTTATCCGTCCACGTCGTTTAAGCGACATGTACTCGGATCGGGTGTAACCCCACACCCACTATCCCATTGGCGAACGCCTTTGGGAATACTTTTCTCATGATGTTGTATGCCCCGTTGACATCTGCGTGGATGAGCGTTCCATTCGCAGATTGAAACAGCCCACGCTTGATTCGTTTTCCTTTGTATTGCTTTTGTTTCTTCATTTCTTCCATGTCTAAAAAACTGCATTTCGATGTATAGCTTTCTTCTGTCACAATGACGCGAATGCCATGCTGTACCGCTTTGTACTGCAACTGATGAAGAAACGTTTGATACGGAATGTGAACGAATGCTTGATTTGTACGCTTTCCAAGATGGACTTCACGCTTCCAATCTTTATTCATCCCCACCACAATCGTATCGCAGTCTAAAGACAGCGCATGTTTCATGACAAAGGCACTCGCTTGGTGCATAAAGTTTTCTACGATGCGGTTTCGTTTTTCTGTCATTTTGCTCATTCGTTTTGTCCAATCAAGTCCATTCATCTGTTTCGCTACTTTGCGATAATGGCTCATTTGTTTGTTGTAGTATTGATTGGCGGATTTTAGACCTTTACCATTGATGACGATCGGTTGTTTGCCCACGTTGTTCACAATGGTTGCGAAGTTATCTAATCCTAAATCAATACTGATGTATCTGTTATGATCTTGTTTTTGCGGTGGAATAGGGATTTTGTAAACGACTTCGATGATGATATGGCGGTGTTTCGGAACGAATCGGACTTGTTGTAGCTTCCCTTTCATGTTTGTCTTTAACCGAAACCCTTGAAAACAGGCAGGAAATGTTATATGCTCATCGACGACTTTGCATGATTGATTCGTTAGCACAAGTACATATCGTCCGTCTTTTTTGAGATATTTGGGCGGTTTCGGTCTGCCTGTATATTTGTCTTTGTTTTTTGTCCAATCTTTCATCGACTTAAAAAATGATTGCCAATTTTGATGGAGCATTCTTAACGTTTGTTGGGCACATTGAGCCATTGGCATCGCTCGATAGTCTGTATCCATCCCTTCTGTTTTCAGCAGCTTGTCTAGCTTGTTGTAAGAAAGATACGTGCCGTGTTGGAAAAACGTTTGCCTCACTTGATAGTTGGCGAAGTTGTACAAGTTTTTTGACCGAAAACAATACTCGTCGATCATCGGATAATACGGATGAGTGGCGCAAATCATATGCCTTTCCACTCGATTCGCCATCATGATCGTTGTTCACCTCGCTTTCTCTTTTACTATACATGTTCATCAGAGAGCCATGCAATAAGATGTAAAAATAATCACGAAAGAAGTGGGATCTCAAATATATTTTATCAAAATTTTTAATATATTTTTACGATTGAATGAAAAAACAGAACCATATACATGTGCCGTTGCATTACGAGAACTTAACATATCGTTCCATATTACATTGTATTTTGCTATCTTTTCTGCTTTTTTCTTAGCTTCCGATCTTCCCACCACGTTTTTATGCCTATAAAAGCACCTGGAAAACCGAATACGACAAGAAGCAAGCCGAGTACTCGGTCAAATGAGCCCGTCGGATCAGTTAGTCTAAAAATCCCGCTAATCCCAAGCAGGAAAGATAAAAGACTAAACACAATTTGTGCAAATACGTTGTTTATGTACATGCGTCTGTATCATCCTTACTCTCTAATTTATATCGACTATGTTAATTAGAAAAACGTTTGGCGTTTTGGATGATTTTGTTGGTGTTCTAACGAACGAACAAGCACATACCGTTGAAGTCCACGTGAAGTAGAAATGGCTAGGTTTCCATATCGCTCAGCTTCTTTTTGATCGCCATTTCGAAACGCCCTTTCCGCTTCAAATACATAACAAAAAGGTTTTTTTTTACTTTCTTTTTCAAATTCTCGAACCGATCTTCCTGTCCTCGCAACAGGGCAATCAATGCTTGATTATAATAATTGTTCATGTGTCACGGATTCAGGATAAAGCCATTCACCATTTGTGAACCGCATTCCTTCCTCATCTCTCCGCTAGCGTGCATAAAGAATAAGTTTTTCTAAATCGATGACAGCGCCAATATGCAAAAGACAATCAAGTCCTATAATCGCATCTAGCTCTACTCCGTACTCCATCGCACCAAATTCAATTTCAAAATTTGCTGCTTTCATGGATCCTATCATGATTTCATCTACAATTTTTGCGTAAACAAATTCCGTTCCCCCCCCACCCCGCTAATTCGATAAATAGAATCGTTTTCTTCTGGAACGATTCCAATTGTTGCTGCTTGATCAGCAGATACGATGGTTCCTGTTGAGCCGGTATCGATTAACGCTCTTTTTAACTCAATCGTTTTATTTTTATGGGTTAACTGCAATGTAGCGAGCAACATCCCTTCTTCGATACGAAGCTCTATCATCCTCGGCGCACTCCCGTCCATGTTCTTTCCACAATATTTGTTTCTTTGCGATTCGTATGAAGAACATACAATTCTCGATGAGGATTTTCCTTATGAAGATGTTTATACTCACTCATTGCTTTCATTGGGTCCGAAAACGTTTCAATCGGGATTAATTTGTTTAAAACACGTTCGTTTTTCTCATTTGTATAGGCATCCACCGCCTCAATGAGCACCCAACGATTTGGAAAAGCTTTCCGAATCTCTTCCCACTTCATCGTCTTTCACCCATTTCTTTTTGCTTTTATCTTAACACAAACAAAGAAAAAACGGATCTTTTTGACAAACCAAGAGTCTGTAGGAATCGTGTGGGGGCGATGCCCTTCCGCCACTCCCTAAACTAAAAACCAAATCGTCACCCAAATCGCCGCTACGGTGCATAAAAGAAAACTTGCTTGCAGCTTCGTTCTTTCTTGCTTATTGTTAGAAACAGAAAATATATACTTTCTTGCACCCGCTCCAATGGCTAACGTACCGAATAAAAGCAATGTGAGCCCGAACAAAAAGAGCCGATTCGGAAATTGCGTTGCTTCGAAAATTCCAAAAAGAGACAATCGAAACGATACATACGTGACTGCCGCGACGCTAATCGTATAGAATAACATCACTGCCCATTTTTTCATTTTCCTTCTCCTTTGTTTTTGCTCCACTTCCTAAAAAACATATACGCCTTTTGTTTCTTCTTTCCTCTTTCGATGCATACAAATCATGAAACTGCACAGATTTAGCAGCCCGCTCACACGTATAATCAAGTAGGAGAAGGTGATTAACCTCCGTCCTCTCACACCACCGTGCGTACGGTTCCGTATACGGCGGTTCAATCAAGATCAGTGACGCAAGAAATTTTTTTGATTTAAGAGCATCGTTCTTCTTCCTTCCGTAAATAGCTGATCTTCTTATGTCAGTCGTCACTCCACCCTCCAAGAGCCCCCCACGGGATTCACCGTTTTCCTTTCTCTTGGGAGGTACTGCGTTTTCTGTGTTCACCATGACGAACTGAATGCCAAGGGCTATTTTCTCTTGATTGTTCGGTCCTTCCGAATCGTTCTAGACCGATTCGTACGACGACCTCTGCTGACTTCTGATGGTTAAGCTACCTATCACGAAGTAGGTTATGAAGCGTACTTCACGTATCCATCAGACCTCCTCGGGTAAGAGTGCAATATTTCCCTCCATAGACCGGAAGTTTGCCGCTCGCTTCTTTCAGATTCCGCGTCACCACGGACACCCTTGCGTTAAGCTAGCTGCTGCTTCCGCCTTCGCAATTCGGGACTTTCACCCTCGAGATTGCACCCCTGCCGAGCACACCACCAAAAGGACGCCTAAGCGACGTCCTTTTCACAGCGCCAAATGGATCATTCCATCTGCTTCGATTTCACTTTTGACACTCTCTCCACTTTGACAACTTTTCGATCGACACGACGTAAATCATTTCGACCAACATAACATACATCGTTTCGATCACCACGACGCAAATCACGCAACATTGTTGAAAAGTCTCGCCATTGATTAAGCACCGCTTGAATGAGTTGCACCGTTCCATAACAAGCATCTGTGTTTAATATTTCGTCGTCCGTATGTTCCCACTCATATCCTGCAGATAAGTTTACGCTTTGAATGCCATGTTCTGCCCAAACTCTCGTATCGCTACTTCTACCAGCCGTACATGTCCAATGAGTTAATCCAATGTCACGAGCTACTTGTTCAAAAAACTGTCCGTAGCGAATATCGCAAAACGGCTGAATCGTGCCACATGATGTAACGATATCCCCACTTCCCCGCCGATCAACAACAATCGCTGCATCAACGTCCCATAGAAAATATTCCTCTAGCTTCCGCGCTCCAACAAGTCCGCATTCTTCTTCTACGGTAAAAACAAATTTTATCGTTCCGTTAAATGAAGATGTGTCAAGCCATTTCGCAATTTCAAGCAACACCGCCACTCCAGCGCGATCATCCGCTCCTAAAATCCCTTCACTACTTGACCAAATCGCTCCTTGTTTCACAATTGTTCTTCCTGGCGCAAATGCTTCTACCGTATCTAAATGAGCGTTCAACAAAATCGTCGGTCCATGTCCTGTTTTGTACGTCTTTTGCGCCAGCAAATTCCCATATCGATCCACCGTGATATGATCGACATATGGCTTCAGTTTTTCATACACGACAGCGCGAATGTCTCCTTCATTGCCACTTTCCCCTGAGACGCTAAGCAATTGTTCAAGCTCTTGAAGGAAAACTGTTTTTTGAATATATTGTTCTTCTTGTTCTAACCAATCGATTTGTACGTTCCGCATGTTCTCCGCGAGATCAAGAAGCTGCTCTCTGTTCATCCGAAGCGACACCCGATGAGGATAAGACGGTGATAAATGGACATTGACGCGCAGCGCACGGAACAACTTCATGACTTTCTCCATGTTTGTTTCTCTATGAAAATATATATGTGGTTGTCTCTTCTCATGGCCACCACAACAAGCAATAGTATATAAGCCAAGACGGTTTAACTCACGAATCACGCCACTAATATACGTATCTACCTCAAACACTTTCGGCTCTTCTAGCCCTATTATCTCGCTAACTCCACGCTGCCGAAAATCCACTGCTTCTAGCCATTGTTTTTCGCTAATCGGCGGATTATCGATTGTTAATACATCGTTCCAAAACGTATAATCGACATTCGCTACGTCCAAACTTTTCAATAAAAACTCGACGTTTTCTTTTTTCTCATTTGTGCAAATAAACTCATTTGGACTTTTTTCCTCTAAAATAAAACCTTGACGAATAAATAATTGATTCCATGTTTTCATGGCGTCATCACTCCTTTTCGTTATTTACAAGTTCAATATAAAAAAAGAGCGATGACACACATGTCATCACCATTCATCGTCAAACATAAACGTATAATCACTGCGATGCATAATAATATAATCGACAAGCCCGTTATAATAGTAGGCCGTTTCTCCTCGACATGAGCATGAGTCGATGATCGTAGACACTCCAATACGTCCTAGCTTTTCCCGAAGACGCTTTACTTTTTGAACGAACGTATTTGTAGGAATGTCCCCATTCCGTCTCGATTGGAAAAATACCTCCGTATCATATTTCGTTGCCGGACGCTCTTTGTTTGTTTCCACTAAAAAATAACAAAGCATTTCCGCAGGATCGCGTGGCAAACATACTTCGCTACCGTGATAAGATACAACATTTTCGCGATCGGAAAAATAAAGAACGACTGTATTTTTAGGAGGATTCATCATCACTTGTTCACATTGTTCTTTTGAACAATACTCTTTTCCACTCGCCGTCCATTTCGTAAATGCTTGCATCGTTAAAATGTTTTCATTTCGCTGCAACCATTCATGCAAAAACGAAAGTTCCGCAGGTTTCTCTTGAGCGCTTATGTAATCAGGAAATTGCGCTACTGATTGATACGTTTTTTCCGCGATAAACAAGGCGCTATTCGCCAAATAAAGATGCGCATAATATAGCTGTCGTTCATTTAAACAAAACTCGCGATTCGAATACGTCTTTTGATATTCAAGCGCTTGTTCAAAATAACGAAGCGCCTCTGTGTAGCGCTGTTCGTTATACGTTAAAAACCCGAGACGATAATAGGCAATCGGATTTTCCGAATCATATCTCAACGCTTTTTGAAACGCTGTTTTCGCCATACGCTCGTCTTTTCTAAGCTGTGTTTTCAAATATGTTCCATAATGAATCAAATAACTCACGAGCTGTTTTTTCACATACTCAAACCCATGTTCCTCTTTTTCCTCTGCTGAACAACGGGATAAGTAACGGACCATTTTCTCATACACATCGACAATTTCATAATAAACCCAATCTTTTGCCTCACCGCTATTTAGCTCTTCAAGAAGTTGTTCTTCGCGGTCGTATAATGTATCTAAGGTTATTTCGGATCGTCTCATGAAATTCTCCTTTCAAAAGAACAAAGTTACGAACCGTTTACGTTTTCTTCCTTTTTCTTCTGCAATCTGCTCGTGCGAACTTGCTCGAAATACCGTGTGAATTCGGACTCTCCTGAATAAGACAAACATAAGTATTCTTTCGCCCGTGTCATGCCGATATACAATAACGATACTTCCCGTTCACGGTCTTCTTCGAGTGCAAATGGCATGTTGTCCACATTGACAATAAACACCGCTTGAAAATCAAGTCCTTTACTACTTTCAATTGTGCTAATTTTAACGGTTTCTTCATCGCGGGAAAATTTTCGCTTTGTTGTTTCATCTTCCGCGAGCCAATAATAAGGGATTTGCTCTTTTTCCAACGTTCGCTTGATGACATCGATGATGCTTTGTTTATGCGTTCGTTTCACTCGATACAAAATAAGCATTTCCGAATACGGCACGTTTCTCTCTTCACGTAACCGTTTCATTTGCTTCGCAACAAATTTCATCTCTTCCCCAAAGTTCGTTTCTTTTACAATTGCCGGCTCCGGCCCTTTCCGCCGCGTACTTTGTGGGGCGATAATTTCCCCTTCAAACTCCCGTTGAGCCACTTTATTGCTTAGTACCGAATGCTCACGATAAAAATCCCATGCAAATTTCACGATTTGTGCCGTATTTCGATAATTAATCGTCAACACCTTAGAACGTCCTTGAAAACTTAATCCCGTATCTTGTACATACGATCGTTTTCGTTTATAAATTGTTTGTGCTCGATCTTCTACAAGAAGAAGCGATTGTGTTGCTGGATTTAATAATTTACTAATCAGCGCCAACCAGTCCGAAGAAAAATCTTGTCCTTCATCAACTAAAATAGCATCATACATTGGCAAAATGGCTTCTTTTTTATCTATTTTCTCTAATATATACGGAATTTGTTGTTCTGATATTTTTAAATCATGTTTTAACCATTCATGAAAGTTACGGACAATAATTTGATCGCCTACCGTTTTCGCCATCCCATCTTTTTTCGTAAAGTCAAAATCAAATAACGAATCTGGTTCATGTAACATATGGTGGAGCATTTGTCGAATCCCTTGCGCAAGCGAAATATTATAGCATAAAATTAAAATTTTCCAATCGGGATGTTGTTTCGCCAACAGCTTCGCTCGACTAGCTAAAATAAGCGTCTTTCCGCTTCCTGCTACTCCACGAATCAAACGGTTTTTATCTCCGAGCTGCTTTGCGAGATTTTCTTGGTGCAAATCCATCGCTTTAATGTCATGAAGAGATAAAAGCACTTGATCTTGATATGGCGTAGGAGGGCGAAACTCCGCACTGATGCGCACCTCTGGAAAAAGATGATAACGAATCGCATTGATTTCCTCTTTCGTCAACGGCGTTCGCAATCGATACGGAACGACAAACATATTGCATATTTTTTCAAACAACACCTCTTCGCTAAACGTTTCTTTGTCCGGATCAATTTCATCACGCAACAAACAAAAATTCGGATCAACAACGGGATACAACTGCTTTTTCACTAAATCTTTTTGCGAAATTCGCGTAAACACAACTCCATAGCCATAAGGAAATTTCAGCTGGAATTGATATTTCCCTTCTAAGTGAACTAAATTTTTATCTTTTTTTAACGCATCCACAATGTGAAACGCATTATCTCTCGCTTGCTTAAACGGGCTTTTTACCGTCGCCTGCTCACCAGCACTACTTACAATCGTCCATTCATCATTATTCAAATGAAGCAATGTCGATAATGTATAATCTTTTACCTCAAGCACAACAAGCCCTAAATCAGGGCCAATAATGACAAAATCCGGACGTCTTCCTCGAATCTCCGGTTCATAGTAGACAATATAGTCATCTGGCAAATATGTTTTTAGCGTTCGAAACAACAATCGCTCCCCCGCCGTCGCACTCGAACGAATCGTTTCCGGAATCGTGTACGCCATCTAAACCAGCTCCAGTGGAAAATAGGATTTTTGTACCATTATAATATAAAATAAGCAAGTTGTGGCTAGAAAAATGAATAAAAGGATTGTTTTCTACATACCCCCACTATTTGGAGTACAATTGAAGAGGTGCCATTTTCTTTACACTCGCTGTAAAAATTTGAGTTGCAGGCGGATTTAAATGAGTAATGCTCTCTAAGTTATCAATAAAAATCGGATATGTGACATTCGTAAAGTGCCGAAAAATAGATGAAATTTCAATCATACATCTCATCTTTTCACTATACGATAAAATACGGTACGGCTTGTCATTGTAAAGTATTTGAAAATCAGGACGCAACTCTCCGTTTTTTAACTGCTTAAAAAGAACAATTTTTGTATTTGTCAATTTTTCATTAATTGTATCTTGTATGCTTTCAAAAACATGCGCAAGCTGGTTTTTTGCTAATTTAATTTCGGATTTAATGTTTTTGATGAGTAGTTCCCTTTTCTGAATGCTTTCCACAATCTCGCTTTTCTTTTGCTGCAAATTTTTTTGAAGAGTTTGTTGATTTTCAATCATTTTATGTTGATCAATGAGTCCTTTTCGTTTTTGAATCTCGACTTGTAATCGTTCAATTTCCAATTCTAACTCAGCCAACTGACCAGTCAGTTCCCGCTCTTTTTGTTCCAATTGATCCTTACGTGCGAGAAGCATCTTTTTTGAAAGATTGTTTTCATTAAGCAAGGACAAATATTCACGAGCTAACGGTTGTTTACAAAACGGACATGGTTCGGTTACCTTCAGTTCGTTGTATTTTTGCATATGTTCATACCGTACGTCGATTTCCTGGATTTGTTTTTCAAAAGAAGTTCTAACTATATTCAATTTTTCCTTGCTCTTTAGTAATGTTTTTAAATGATGTTCATAGTTGCTTATCTCTGCTTCAACCTTGCTCATGTCGTATGATTTATTATACATTGAGTCGGAAAAAGCGGTAAACTCGTTTTCTAGAAGATTAAGTTGCCCATAGTAATAAGTAATGTTTTGTTTAAGCTTTTTCTCTTGCTCAAGTAGACTTTTTATTTTAGCTTCTAAATGCGCTATTGTAACGTCTACTTCATTTTTGTTAGGGAGTAACGAGATGAGAAATTCACGTGCTGTTTTTTTTCTTGTTCTGGAAACACGTCTGGAAAAAAACTATAAATAAAAGCAGAATGATCTCCAATTAACCTCGAGAGTTGTTTCTGAGTTGTGGTGTTTTTGTTTAGAAGCAGTGTTTCTTTATTTCCATTGATGGAGCGTTCAATTTCTAAAGTGGCATTGTTTAATTGTACAACTATTTTAACAGACAGCGACTTTTTCCCTATTTGAACAAAGTCATGGACGTATGTTTTAAAACCGTGCTTTGTTACTCCATACAAGGCAAACACAATCGCATCCCCAATTGATGTTTTACCAGTAAAGTTATCTCCAAAAAAAATGATTCGTATCCTTGAATTCGAAATGAGCATATGTATGGTTTTTGAAATGATAGAGTTCCAAAGATTGTATCTTCACGATCAACCACCCGCTTCCCATGATTTACTTTCAACAATTCAAATTCGTTTGCTTAGTTTCACAGCATAGACTCTCGTTTTTTGTTTACCTCTATCTCATTCGATGTGATGTCATAGGCTCGTTGCATATCACTTATCTAATTCCTTAACATAGAAATTTGACTATTCGATAATTGATACGAAGCATACTTGATTAGCAGAAGAAAAAAATTCATCTTCCAGTATTGCACAAATACAATCATCATAGTGCCAAGTCCTATATTGTGAGCTAAATCCGACAGCGTAATTTACTAAAACACAGTAGACTTTCAATTTTATTACTTGTATAAATTTTACAAATGCGCTCCTTTTCAAACAAAAAATAGCTTTGTTCGAAAAGGAACTTGTACTATTACAGCTTTTAACTCTTCTCTCCACCTCTCCTCTCAAAATACACATGCAACCGATACTCGCAAATTTCTTGCGTCCATTTGTACAATAGATGTTCGTCTTCTGGTGCGATGGAAAAGGTTAGCGAGAAGACGTTGTTTTCAAACGAGATGAGTCCGTTTGAGCTGCCGCTCCATTTTGTCATCGGCATTTTGGCGATAAGTTTCGCCACTTTTTGTTCGTCGTATTGCCATAGGCGTTTCGTTTCGCCGTCGGAGAAGTCGATACGTTTTCGATAGTCTTTCTCCATAAAGTATTGATGGAAAAATGGCGCGGCTTCGTTCGGCGTCATTGGCAAGTGCCAGCGTGACGACCCGCGGTTTAGCATCGCCTGTAAAACAACCATTTTGTAGCTTTTTGTCATCGTTGTTCGCTCGACTTCGACAAGCCACGATTCATATCGCAAAAACACTTCTTTTTCCCGCTCTGACAATTCATCCGCCCAATAAAGAAACCCCACGTACGATTTAAACTCATCGCGATATTCTTTTGCGATGCTGCGGCCGTGCAAGTGAAGTTCAAGATACGTCGGGCGGCGGCCGAGTTGTTGTTTGACGTCATAGTAGTCAATGAGCAATTTTTCTTTGCGCGGTTGCCGTTTTCGACGCATTTCCTCCAATAAGTGAACGACACGAACATCAAAGTCAATAACACATCCGTCTGGAACAACAGGAATAGTGGATTTTTGTTTTCTTTTTTCTTCTTTTTCTGTATCAAATAGCGCGAGTTTGACATCGGCATTGCGGTAGTTCCCGATCAAGTCAATAATGACGCAATACTGTTTGGCTGGATGGAGACGCAAGCCGCGCCCAACTTGTTGCGTAAATATCGTGAGTGATTCCGTTGGACGAACGAATAATAACGTATCAACCGTTGGAATATCGACACCTTCATTAAATAAATCGACAGTAAAAATCGCGTCTAATTCACCTTTTTCGAGCAACGAAATCGCTTCCGTACGCGTAATATGTACTTGTTTAGAATGCAAGCTAACGGTACGGTAGCCGTGTTCGTTGAAATAATTTGCTAGAAAATCGGCTTGGCGAATGGAGGAGCAAAACACGAGCGTTTTCGTCTGTTTGTACTTCTCCCAAGCTTGCAAAATACGTTCTGCCATTTCTTTACGAAGTTGTACTTGCAATAGTTGTTCTTCATCATAGCGATTGCCACGCCATGCGATTTTCGTATAATCCGTATCATCATATACGCCATAATAACGAAATGGCGCAAGCCATCCTCGCTGTACGGCTTCGATAAAATCGATGCGATACGCCACATTTCCGTCGCAAATGGCATATACGTCTTTATAATCATTGCGATCAGGTGTAGCTGTAATGCCAAGTAAAAACTTTGGCTGGAAATAGGCAAGCACACGCTCATAAGACTTCGCCGCCGCATGATGAAATTCATCGACAACAATTAAATCGAACGCATCTTGTGCAAATATTTCAAGATGCTTTTTCATGCTTAACGTAAAAATAGATGCAAAAACGACATCTGCTTGTCCTTCTTTCGCTTTTCCATCATAAATGCCAAACGTCTTATGTGGAAGAACTTGCGCAAATGACCGTTTTGCCTGATGCAAAATTTCTTCGCGATGGGCGATAAATAGCACTCTTTGAAACTTTTGAGCGAAAAAAGCAGCTAAATACGTTTTTCCTAACCCCGTCGCCATGACGACCATCGCGCGATCGTATCCTTCGGCATATGTTGCTTCCAATTGGGCGAGTGCTTCCACTTGCGCAAAGCGTGGCTGAATCACCCCGTACGGTACTTTTTCATCATGAATGATTTCTGTTTCTTGTTCCGTTTCAATAGGAAGCATAAATTCTAATTCTTCTAACTTTGTCCATTGTCGCACGAGATTTGCATGACGTTGGTGGTAATCAGCGTATTGCTTTTCATAGTCTTTTACTGTCTCCTCGTTCACTTGCACCGTTTGTTCAGCATAAAAAAGAGTTAAAAACTCATTCATCACTTCTACAAACACACGTTCTTCCACACATTTATGTATGCCGATATTCCATTCTACCCCGCTCGTTAGCGCAGAACGCGATAAATTGGACGAACCGATAATAAAATAGCCGTCATTTTCATGTTCAAACAAATACGCTTTCGGATGAAAAGAAATGCCCTCGCTTTTCCATAAACGAATTTCGATATTCGGGTGGATCGCTATGAGTTCACGTAAAGCGTCTGGCTGTGTGACATATAAATAATCCCCGGCACAAATTTTAATATCGGCTCCTCGTTCAGCCGCTTTTTTTAACGGCTCTTTTATTATATCGACCCCCGACTTCATCACAAACGACGTCAATATGTAAATCGTGGAAGCCGTTTCAATCTGTTCAGTTAACTTTTCAATTAGACGACCTTTGACAAACTCGATTTTACTCATCATGTACCTCAATTAAGAAAATTTTTTCCTTAAATCCGCCTCGTTTCTCCGCTTTCGATGCACGAATTGCTTCGACTTGCTCAATCGTCGCTCCATGGCATTCGGCAAGTGCATGTACGATTTCTAACAAATCCGCCAACTCCTCCACAGCCGTCACATCATCCGGTGCGTTCATATATTCCTCCAACTCCTCAAACGCTTTTTTCCGCAACTGTTGCCGATATTCTTCATCGCCTAACGTGCGCGTTGTACATGTCTTCCCAGCTGCTTCAATGACTTGTGGAATGTTGTCACGAACAAGTTTATTATAAACAGGCATCATGATCCTCTCCTATCTCTGTCCTTTATCTATTACATATTTTACTAGATTTTCAATACGTATTGAAGTCTTCTACAAACATGTTTGAAAAATAAAAAAGCAACTCTTTGTTGAAGAGTTACTTTCTCAAGATACTACTATTCAAAAACAAAATACTTTTCCACTTTGTTCTCTGGCGTTTATTGTTGGCAACAGAAAAATATACGTTTTGCTTCATATGCCAACAACAGAAGTACAAAGTAACACAAAAACGTCCATAATACTAAATAAAACAAATAAAATCACAAAACGAATGGCTTATGCTCTTACTCCCCCTCTAACAGCTCACGCAATTCTTTTACATATTCCTCCGATCCGGTGACGATCATGCGGTCGCCGATGCGCATTTCGGTGTCTCCGTGTGGAACGATCGATTCGTGCCCACGGAAAATGCGGACGATGATGCAGTCGCCGAGAAATGGGAATTGGCGAAGGAGCACACCGTGATAAGCAAGGTTGTTCATTTCTATTTCATGCAATGTGATGTCGCGGTGTGTCAACATATGGACAACGTTTGGTGATTCGATAAACGCTTTTAACATCGCTCCAGCTGATAGGGCGAGAGAAATGGTTTCAACGCCAACGTCTTTTAATTGTTGGACAATGGATGGGGACTCGGCGAAGGCGATGACGCGTGAAGCCCCTTGTTGTTTTGCCCACGTGGCGATTTGGGCGTTCGTCTGTTCGTTACCTGTCAAAACGACGACAACGTCAGCTGTTAGTGCCTCATGTGCTTGTAACGTTTCGAATGAATAATCATCGATATCGACAATCGGGAAAATATGTTCCGTTTGTTCAATTTTATCTTGGCGAATATGGTACAATGTCGGTTCATATTCATCGGCACGCAAATCGCGAACAGCCGCAAGTGTAAATTGATTTGTCCCGATGAGTTTGACAACTTTTTTCCGATCCTCTTTTTCCACTCGATATAATTTTTTAAACATAATTGGTGAAACGACGCTCGTGAGTACAGCGACTAAAATTAACGCCCCTTTCATATTTTCATCAATCATCCCCATTCGCTCTGCGATCGTTGCAGCAGCGATGACGAGTGAAAGCGTCGAGACGAGTAAAAAGCCTGCCGCAAGCGTTGTCTTTCGATCGTACCAAATGCGTAACATATACACCGGAACGACTTTAGAAATGACAAGTGCGATAAATAAAAGTGGAATAAGCAATAAAATATCAAATTGTGTAAACAACGGGCGCAAGTCTAAATTGACACCAACCATCACGAAAAAAATCGGGATAAAAAAGCCGTAGCCAAATGAGTCAAGCTTATGAACGAAATCTTGATTTGGCGCCAATAAAGAAACGAGCACCCCGGCAAGAAACGCCCCTAAAATGTTTTCAGCACCAAGCGTTTCTGATAACGCGACGAGAACGATAATAAGCGCAAATACAGCGCGCGTGCCAATTTGAATTGTCCCTTTTGCCATCGTTTCGATAAACGAACGTTTTTTAAAATATTTCCCTGCAAAATAAAACAACACACCAACGAGAAATAAACCGAGCAATAACCATGTGTTTCCATGGCTCGGATCATACGTCGATACAAAAACAGCTAACAACACCATCGTGACTAAATCTGCGATAACCGCAATTAATAAAATGGTTTGTCCGATGGTTGTCTTCATTAATTGCGCATCTTTCAGCGTCGGAACGACAACACCAAGCGAGATGGTCGAAATGATGAGCGTCATTAAAAAGGCGTTATCGATGTAACCGAACCAAACAAATGTGTAAGAAAGACCGAGCGAAACGAGAAAAATGCCGACAAATATAATAGAAGCGACGAAAAACGCATTCGGCTCTTTTTCTCCCTTCCTCTTCTTTTTGTTTGCGAAAGCAGAAAAATCAATTTCTAACCCGCTTAAAAACATTAAAAACAAAAACCCTAACGTCGATAACGTCTCGAGCCACATATCTTGTTCAACAATATTGAACCCCGTCTTCCCGATGATAATCCCTACAATAATTTCCGCCACCACGACAGGAATCATGTGCAGACGAAAACGATGCAATAAAAGTGGTGTGAGGAACGCGGCAACGATGACAATAACTAATGATGAAAGCGATGCATGCATCATTTATCCCTCCTTCCAATCTTTTCACCCATTATATAAGTTTGTGAGCAAAGTTACAATTTTTTCGCATAAACGGGGCAACATAAGAAAAAAGAAAGGAAGATGCATCATGAAACTACACGGATTTAACAACTTAACAAAGTCGCTTAGTTTTAATATGTACGATATTTGTTATACAAAGAGCGCAAGTGAGCGGGAAGCTTACATTGCATACATTGACGAAGTGTATAATGCGGATCGGTTGACGAGCATTTTAAAAAATGTGGCGGATATCATTGGCGCGCATATTTTAAATGTCGCCAAACAAGATTACGTTCCTCAAGGGGCCAGTGTGACGATGCTCATTTCAGAAGGACCGATTGAAGTGCCAAAAGAAGAACCGCCTGTGCCACAAGCGGTCGTTTGTGCCCTTGATAAAAGCCATATTACCGTACATACATATCCCGAATATCATCCGAACGATGGAATTAGCACGTTTCGGGCTGATATTGATGTCGCCACGTGCGGGGAAATTTCACCATTGAAAGCACTTGATTATTTAATTCGCTCATTTGAGACCGATATTATGATTATCGACTATCGCGTGCGCGGATTTACACGCGATATTTCCGGGAAAAAGCTATTTATTGATCACGATATTACATCGATTCAAAACTACATTCCTGACGACATTCGCAAACAATACGATATGATTGATGTGAACGTGTATCAAGAACATATTTTCCATACGAAATGTAAATTGCGCGAGTTTGATTTAGATAGCTATTTGTTTGAGCTGTCTAAAGATCAGCTCACAAAAGAAGAAGTAGAAGACATTACACAAAAATTACGCATAGAAATGGATGAAATTTTTTACGGAAAAAACATGACGCTACCTAACTAATGTCGATCCAAATGCAATGGTATGTCGCGCGAATAAACCCTTGTTCCGAAAAACGTTGTTCATATTCATGCATCATTGTTTTAAATACAGACGGTCGTTGACAATAGCGACCAGATGTACTATTCGTTGCGCCAATATGGCGAAGCGATAAAAAAAAGTCGCGCACAGATGGAAAATATTCGACTTCAAACTGCTCGTGGCCACGCGCATGGGAATGCATATGCAGCCACTCATGAAATGTCGGAAACGATGGTCCGATGCGAAGCGGTTCATGAATATGTTGTTTCGCTAACGCATAAGCAAACGATGTATGCAGCTCGTAAAACGTTCGGTCGCCAAATGTTGAAAAAAGAAGTTGTCCCCCTTCGTTTCTTCGTTCGGCGAGTTTGGCGATCGTTTGTTTTGGATTTGTGAACCATTGAAACGTGGCATTCGAAATCATCAAATCGTACGTTTCATGTAGCGTTACTTCTTCTACATCCGCGCAAAGCCACGTCACCGGCGCATCCCCTAGTCGTTCTTTTGCGACTTCAATCATGCCCGGGGCGATATCGACAGCGGTGAGCTGTGCATGCGGATAGGCGTCATACAGCAATTTTGTCAAATATCCTGTGCCACAACCAATTTCTAAAATTGTTTTTGGCGGGCGACAAATGCGTGCCATTAACTCGTGCGCCATCTTTTTTTGGACGTTTGCGAACTGGTCGTACGTATTTGCTCGTTCGCTAAATCGCTTTTGCATTAATTGTTTATCAATCATTTTTCCCACCGCCTAACCACGTTTCAATGTAATGGGCGCACACGCTTGGTTGCGTGACGTGCGGAGCGTGTCCGACATTTGGCATAAGCATAAATGTACAATCGTTTGTTCGTTCGTATATATATTGAGCGGCTTGCGGCGGACAAATGCGATCACATTCTCCGTGAATAAGTAATAGCGGCACACGAATGCTTGACAGCTTGTCGCGCACATCTGTTTTGAGTAAATAGTCTAGTCCGAGCAGCAAGTCAGGCGTATGACGATACATATACGGGAACGGCTCTGCCTCTTCCTCGCCCCATAACATATCAATAAATGATTGTATCGTTTTTTCCGGCTGGCGTAGCAATTGTTCTTTCATTCGTTCAACCACGCGCGCATGCCAGCCGATCCGATAATGGTCTGTCATCGTAAATCGGCTCGTTCCCCCGATACATACGAGCGCTTGAACATGTTCATGCATCGCAAGCTGTAAAGCGACGAGCGATCCGAGCGACCAACCGATCACAAGAGATGGAACGGTTAGGGCTTCTTCTGCTTTCTCTAAAAAATGATCGACATCACGCATATGCTCCCATGCGACGACGGTCACATGGCTTGGCTGAAGTGCGTGAATGAGCGGGGTAAACACTTCTCCTTTCATCCCCCATCCTGGCAATAATAACACGTTCACGCGATCAACCCCATTTCTTTTCCGACTGCACAAATGTGCTCAAGCGCCCAATCGATTTGTTCTTTTGTCATCGTTGCCATGAGCGAAAAACGAATGCGTGCCGTTCCTTCTGGGACCGTTGGTGGACGAATTGCCACGGCGAAAATGCCACGCTCGCGCAATCGGGCACTAAACGCTAGCGCCCGTTCGTTGTCGCCAACGATCAGGGGTACGATGTGCGTCGTACTTTCACCTATATGAAACCCCGCCTGTTGAAGACGCGTGCGAAAATGGTCGCTTAACGCACGTAAATGGTAACGCCGTGCCGGCTCTTTTTGTACAACGTCAATCGCGGCATAAATGGCGCCAAGTACGCTTGGAGGTAGCGCTGTTGTAAAAATAAACGGTCTCATCGTGTTTATCAAATAATCGATGAACACGCGCTTTCCAGCGACATAAGCCCCATATGAACCGAGCGCTTTGCTGAATGTTCCCATATGTACGTCTACATGTTGTGCCACTTGACATTCGTGAGCCATTCCTTCTCCGTTTTTTCCATATACACCGCTTGCATGCGCTTCATCGACGACGAGTATCGCTCCGTATGCTTCCTTTAACGAAACGAGTTCACGCAATGGGGCGACGTCGCCGTCCATGCTGAAAATCGTATCGGTAACGATCAGTTTTCGTTTATGTTTGTCTGTCTTTTTTAATAGCGTTTCTAAATGATCGATGTCAGCGTGACGGTAACGTTTGACTTCTGCTCGGCTTAATATGGCGCCATCCACAATGCTTGCATGATTCCATTTGTCGCTGAAAATGACCGCATCTCGTCCTGCTAAAGAAGAAAGAATGCCGACATTTGCTGTGTATCCACTATTGACGATGAGTGCAGCTTCATAGCCTTTCCAACGAATAAGCGCATCTTCCGCCTGTTCGTATAGCGGATGGTTGCCGACAACAAGGCGGGATGCGGTTGCTCCAACGCCGTATGTTCTCGTTGCTTCCATATTCGCTTGAATTAATCGTTCGTCATTCGCTAATCCTAAATAATTGTTTGACGAAAAATTAAATGCATGTTGTCCGTCTATACGTATAAAACACCCATCGCTTTCCACGTTGACTAACGCTCGTTTTTGCGCTTTTTTCTCGAGCTGTTCTATATGTGTTTGCAACTCTTCCCACAATGCCCCTCTCCCCTTTGTAAACCTCATTAAAAGAAAAGTTTACAAATATCTTATCATACGTTTATTTCTTTTTCCATAATAAATAAACGAAATAAGGCGCGCCAATGAGCGATACGAGCACACCCGCCGGAAGACCATCTGGCTCAATTAAGTTGCGTCCAACTGTATCAGCAAACAGCAACAACGCCCCTCCCATTAGCATCGCAACAGGTAAACTTAACTCGTTGCGCGGCCCAACAAGCGCGCGAGCCATGTGCGGCGCCATTAAACCGACGAATGCAATGCCCCCTGTAACAGAGACGGCCGATGCCGCAAGTGCCACTGCTGTAAGCAATAAAACAAGCCGTTCACGATCGAGCGATACGCCGATGCCAATCGCTACCGAATCGCTTAACTGCAATGCATTGAGGCGATGAGCTTTATATAAAACGAACGGAACGAGAATAATAAGCCACGGCAACAATGCGAGAACAAACGCCCAATCGAGCCCCCAAATGCCGCCAGCTAACCATTTTGCAATAAAGTCGACTTTCGTTCGATCAGCTCCTGAAATAAGGACGATCATCAAACCTGAAAACGCAGTGGCAAAACCGATTCCAATTAACACGAGACGAATCGGTTGAAGTCCTGTTTGCTTATTGTATGACAACATATAAATGAGGATAGCTGTCAGTAGCGCACTGAAAAAAGCGACGAGCGGAATAATGTAGGCAAATGATTCCGCTTGAATCGGAATAAATAAAAAGAACAAGGCGACTCCCACACCTGCTCCGGCGTTTATACCGATGACACCTGGATCGGCTAAGTCATTGCGCATGACAACTTGTAAAATGGCACCAGACAACGCTAAAGCCATTCCCGCAAGCAACGTGATCGCGATGCGCGGCAAACGAATGGAGAAAAGAACGAATTGTTCTTTAAACGTTCCTTCACCTAAAAGCACTGGGATCAATCGGTCAAAAGATAAAGAAGAATAGCCTGTCCCCATGCTGATGATCGCTGTCATGCAAATGAGCGTAAATAATACGAGCAAAATGATGCGTTGTTTTTTTCGTAGAGGTACGATCACAACCCTTTTCCTCCTTTACGAACGATGAAAAGAAAAAACGGAAGCCCCATGACCGCCACAACTGCTACAACAGGCGTTTCATACGGTGCGTGAATCGTTCGGGCAATCGTATCGGCAAACAACATAAATGTCGCCCCACCGATCGCACTCATCGGTAAAATGAAACGATAATCCGTTCCGACAAACAAACGAACAAGATGTGGGATCATTAAGCCGACAAACGCTAAATTTCCGACAAGAGCTACAGATGCACCGGCTAAAATAATGACAATGAAAAAAAGAATCGTTTTTACGCGCGTCAGTTGTTGACCGAGCCCGACCGCTACTTCTTCACTCATGCTTAAAATCGTTAATTGACGGCTTTGCCAAAAAGCAATAAGCATCGCCAAACAAATAAATGGCGTAACGATTTGTAACTCATGCCACGTTGTACCCATCATCCCGCCAGCCGTCCACATCGATACGTCTTTTGATACTTTATATATAAGTCCGATCCCTTCTGCGACGGCGTATAAAAAAGTAGAAATCGCCGCTCCTGCTAAGACGATGCGAAACGGTGAAAATTGTTGCGCGCCAATGCTAAAAACGAGCAACCCTCCAAGCGCAGCCCCGCCAAAACAAGCGAACACCGTTTCGATATAGTTTGCGGAAGGGAAAAAGGCAAACATCATCGCTAAAGCAGCGTTCGCCCCTGCGGTTAGCCCAATGAGTCCAGGATCGGCGAGAGGGTTACGGGTCATCCCTTGCATCACAGCTCCCGCTACAGCGAGAGCGGCTCCAACAACAGCCGCAGCCGTTTCACGCGGCAGGCGAACTTCGTGAATCATCGTCGCTATTTTGTTTGTCTCTGGCGCTGTAATCGCTAGCCAGACGTCTTTGATTGTCGTATCCGCCGCTCCGATAACAATGGAGCAAACGAATGTCACAAACAATGCAACACATGCGAACAAAAATTTTTTCAGCATACGCACCCTCTCTTTTCCATTCACATAAAGAAAGAGGAATTCGCGACGAACTCCTCTTTAATTATATTACTCACCTAAAAAATGCTTTTTGAAAAACTCAAGCTGATATTCTAATGTAATTGGATCGTTAAAGTAAAATTCTTTTGCATTCGCTTCAAAAACGCGGTTGTTTTTCACAGCTGGAATGTTTTTGTACGTTTCTGTTTCTGTAAATGAAAGGTCTCCATCTGCGTTTTTGCTGAAAATGACATAGTCGCCAGCAAATTGTGGAAGCACTTCAAGTGAAATGGCGTAATATCCGTCTTTCAATGCATGTTCTTCCACTGCTTTTGGCATTTTTAATTTCATTTCTTGATATAAAATTTCTGTCCCACGGCCCCAGTTGTTGCCGAATACGTACAATTGCTTGTCGAAGTTTTCAATGACAGAAACGGTTGCATTTTCACCGATTTTTGCGCGAATCTCTTCACCAGCTTGTTGTGCACGTTTTTTAAAGTCTTCGATCCACTTTTTCGCTTCTTCTTCTTTATTTAACAATTTACCAATTTCCAAATGTTGTGTTAAGTAATCTACTTTGCCATACGTGTACGTCACCGTTGGCGCAATTTCTTTTAGCTTATCTAAATTTTTATTTGTTGATGCGGCAATAATTAAATCTGGTTCAAGCTCAATAATTTGTTCTAAGCTTTCATCTGTCACTTCTTTTGCGTCTTTTAAATATGGCTCATAACGCGGGTTCATTTTCGCCCAAGAATCTACCCCAACAATCGGTACGTCTAACGCCATCACGCTACCCGCTAAAAACGAAGACAAAACAACGACGCGCTTCGGATTTGTAGGCACTTCGATTGGACCTGTTTCAGATTGATACGTCATCGTTTTTGGTTCGTTTGCTTCTTTTGTCGCTTTCTCTTGTTCTTTTTCTGCTGCTTGATTACCGCACGCACTCAAGATGAGCACGAACAAAAGTAGCATGGACATCATTCGCTTTTTCAACATGTTCTGCATCTCCTTTAATTAAATGATATGTGATACACATTGGCTTGTTTGTTCGAGGGTCGCGACCGATTTCCGCGTCAATATGAAACACTTTTCGTAATACGTCAGGCGTCATCACTTGCTCGCACGTTCCCGCCTGAACAATTTTTCCGTCTTTCATCGCAATCATATAATCAGCAAAACGCGCCGCTTGGTTTAAATCATGCAACACCATGACGATTGTGCGCTGTTGTTCGCGGTTTAAACGTTGTAACAGTTCGAGCACTTCTAATTGATGCGCCATATCTAAATATGTTGTCGGTTCATCTAAAAAAATAATGTCTGTTTCTTGCGCAAGCGCCATCGCAATCCATACCCGCTGTCTTTGACCGCCTGATAGCGAATCAACTGGACGGTGTTTAAATTCGATCGTTCCGGTCACTTCAAGCGCCCAATCAATGACTTCATAATCTCGTTTCGTTAGCCGACCGAATCCTTTTTGATACGGAAACCGTCCGTACGAAACAAGTTCACCAACCGTTAAACCGCCCGGACTTTCTGGTGTTTGCGGTAAAATGGCCATTTTTTGCGCTAACAGTTTCGTATGCTCTTGCGAGATTTGTTTTCCATCTAAAATGACTGCTCCTTCTTGATGACGAATAATGCGTGTCATCGCTTTTAACAACGTCGATTTTCCGCAACCGTTTGGGCCGATAATCGTCGTGATTTTTTCATCTGGAATATGTACAGTTAGCCGATCAACAATGACGCGTTCTCCATATCCAACAGAAAGCTGCTCTGTATACAACCGCGGCATATATGTTTCCCCCCTCGAACAACAAGTTAACTAATCGATATTGAGAATTAATATCAATACATATTGTAATTTACACGAATTGATTATCATTGTCAATGCATTTTTTGTGAAAAAAACCAACTTCATTCGTTTGGAAGTTGGTTTTTGATGTATGTTTTTTCAAATACGTCTGCTGGAAGTGGTTTACCGAGCACATATCCTTGAATTTCATCGCATTGAAGGGAACGAAGAATATCTAACTGTTGCAACGTCTCGACTCCTTCAGCAATGACGCGCAATTTTAAGTTTTTCGCCAGCACAATAATCGCTTTAACGACGGCAACGTCTTCTTTTTCCTCCGTCATTCCATCGATAAACGGTTTTGCAATTTTTAGTCGATCAATCGGAAATTTGCGCAAATAACTGAGCGATGAGTAACCTGTCCCGAAATCGTCAATCGATATGTGCACGCCGAGCTGCTTTAGTTGTTGGAGCTTATGAATCGTATACTGTTCCTTAAATACAGCGACACCTTCTGTAATTTCTAAATCGAGTTGACGAGGTGGCAATGGCGTGTTTTGTAACACGGAATGAATATGTTCCACAAAGTTTTCTTTTAAAAATTGTTTTGGAGAAATGTTGACGCTTATCCGAAGCGATCGTCCAGTTTGTTCATTCCAGCTTTTCATTTGTCGGCACGCTTCTTCAATCACCCATTCACCGATTGGAATAATTTGTCCCGTTTCTTCTGCAATCGGAATAAAAACGCTTGGTGAAATTGTACCGAGCTTTGGATGAATCCAGCGAATGAGCGCTTCCATGCCGATTAATTCCTTCGTTTGCACATCAAATTGCGGCTGATAAAATAAGGTGAACTGTTTCTTCTCAATCGCTTCGTGAAGCGCCGTTTCAATGATCGTTTTTTGTAAAACGATACGGTCCATTTCGCTATTAAAAAATTGATATTGATTTTTTCCTTGCTCTTTGGCGCGATACATTGCAATATCTGCATGCTTCATTAACGTATCGCTCGTTTCTCCGTCGAATGGGTAAACAGCAATTCCTACACTTAACGTGATGCGCACATCTAAATGTTTAACTGTCATCGGTTGTTCGGTAATGGTCATCATTTTTTCAACAATCATTTGTAATTCATGTAAGTGATAAATTGGTGTAACAATAATCGTAAATTCATCTCCGCCTTGTCGTGCTACGATATCTGTTGAGCGGACTTGTTTTTTTAACCATTGACCGATTTGTACAATGAGCGCATCACCTATTTCATGTCCGAAATAGTCATTGATTTGTTTAAAGCGATCGACATCAATAAAAACAACGGCCATGCTATGTTTTTGTTTATTCGCTTGAGCGATCGACTGCTCAAGTGCAGTTACGAAAGCTTTGCGATTAAAAAGCCCTGTTAAAAAATCGTGATTCGCAGCGTATGTTAATTGCTCATTCAGCTGAGTCAACTCTTGCGTGCGTTTCATGACTTTTTGTTCTAAGTCGTTGTTTAATGTTTGTAATTGTTGAACGAGCTGGCGGTTTTCTTTTAACGTCATAAATTGACGAATGAAAATGAATACAACCGAAAAAGCAAAACATGTGATGACGATCTGGTCGCCAAGATAAATAAAAGGCATCCACATCAAAGTAAGAAAACTGATATATGGAAAGAGAACTTTTATATGGAACGATTGTTCTTCCTTTTGAAAAGATAACTCTCCTTCTTTTGCATCATAACTTGAAAAACTGATCATGAGTAAGCTCATCATCCATAGCGGATCTAACCACGAACTGTATACCTCATTCCATTGCATCATTTGAATGAAATATATCGTATCTGTAAACACAAACAATCCAACACCTACAATATTCCATAGCCAAATCCGACGAACATTTGTTACAAAAAAGAGAAGCAACAGTAAAAATAACATCACAAGATCAAGGAAAGGATAAGCAACTAAAACAGCGACATATAAGACTTTTTCTTCTAAACGAATAATCGGCTGAATGATATATATCCAGCTATATGCCATCGTCACACATGTCACGATGAGCGCATCGAATAACGCTTGCCACATCGCTATTTGTTTTCGTTGTTGCATGATGATATATAGTAATGAAGCAATATACATCAATGAATGAGCAATATAAAATACATCCGACCAATTCGGAAACGAAGGTTCGGTTTGAGACGACCACTCGTATATGCGATAAATCGTTTCGGCGATCAAGTAACAAATTGCACCGATGGTCATCCATTTCCAAAATATTCGATCATTCGTTTTTATACGAATCGACACGCGCCATAACAAAATGGCTGAAAGACATATGCCACCTAATGAAAAGAACGAACTAACAACCATTTCTGTTTGTCCAGACGTACTAAACAATGCGATGTAATAAACGATGACATACATAAAAACAATGACTTGCACCCGCACCCCTCCTTTTTTCACATCATATGCACAAGAAAAAGAAACGAATAGGACAACAAACTGTGTGGTTAAAAATGTGTTTCTCTTTTCTTTTATTGTTCATTTAGAACAATGTTTAATATATCTACAGAGCATTATTGTTCGTCAATTCATTAACAAAAGGAATATAATTGGATTACAAAATAAAAAGGAGTGATGTTCTATGCTTTTTACTAAACATAAAAAACAGCTTTCGCCGTTTTACTTAGACAGTAGAGAGCCGATTGTACATACAACAAATGAAGTAAAAGCACGACTGTCTTACATGGGAGTGACGGAAGGGCATTTACAACTATTGCGTGAAATGAAACCGCTCGTTATGGAACATGTTGATGAGGCAGTGGAAGACGTGCTCAATCATTTATATTCGTTTTCATTATTGCAGTCAGTCGCACATGCAAAAACGACGCGCGAGCGTTTAAAACAAGTGTTTGTTCAATATGTCGATTCTCTTTTTTCAGCAACAATTAATGAAGAGTATATCTCTTTTCGCAAGCAACTCGGTAGTAATCATCATAAACGTGGCTTACCGATCGAATGGATGATCGCAACATATGAAGCGATCGTAACTGCTCTTCTTCCGCGCCTATTACCATATGCGGAACAAGAAGGACGAATCGATAAATGGACTCATGTAGTCACTGCTCTTTTCCATCTTATTAATTTTGACTCACAACTTATTATGAGCGCCTATATGGATGATCGAATGAAAGAATTGGAGCAACTGAATAACAAACAAACTTCTATTCAATTACAACTGCGTGACATAGGACAGCAACTTGCCGCTTCTATTGAACAAACAGAAGCTGCACTAAGTGAAACGGAAGAAAAAGCGAAAAACGTACGCGCACAAACGGAGATGACGGAAAGAAGCAGTAAAAACTTGTCTGGTCTTATGAATACAACAGAAAAACAAGTCGAGCAAACACGCGTAACATTCGATGAAGTGGTCGACAAAGTTAGCGACGTGCTTACTATTTTGCAACAGTTATCTAACTCATCAGATGTCATTCGCAGCACATCTTCCCAAATTCAAACGATTGCTGATCAAACAAACTTGCTTGCTCTAAATGCTGCGATCGAAGCGGCACGGGCAGGAGAGGCAGGAAAAGGGTTTGCTGTCGTGGCGGATGAAGTACGTAAACTTGCTGAGTACACAAAACAAATGAGCGCTCACATTATTGAAGGAGTAGAAACGAATTATCGACAAGTTGAAATACTTGTGCAAAAAATGAACGGCATGAGCACGATCGCGACAGAAGCAGCCAAACAAATGGAGCAAACAAAAGGGACGATGGTCGCATCAAAAATGGAGCTCGATCATCATATTCATTTATTTCACGAGAGCCAACAACAAATTGACTATATTTTACGCTCAATTGAAGAAATTCATCGGGTTATGCGACACTTATCTTCCTTATCGACTGAATTAGTTGAACAGACAGAATAAGAAAAAGAGGATGACACGTTGTTTATTTAGAACAATGTTTAATTAGTAAAATTCAGGCATTATTCAAGCGGTTTTCGACTACGAAAACCGCTTGAGCATTCGTGCAAGATTGCGTGCTTTTGTATATAAAAGTGTAGCCGCTGATTGCATACTTTGTTCTACCGTCATCGGTTTTGTCGCAATGGCATCACAAGTAACGAAATATTCATATAGTTTTTCAAATCCGTCACCGAGGCTACCGGACAATAAAAAAGCAGGAACATCATATTGTTTGGCTAATTGACCAACATAAAACGGCACTTTTCCATATACCGTTTGTTCGTCGCTTTGTCCTTCGCCAGTAATAACGATGTGGGCATGCTTCACTTTTTGTGGCAATTGCACTGTTTCACCGACAAGTTTTGCTCCAGAAATCAACGTTCCACCGAGCAATAAAAAGGCAAATCCTAAACCGCCTGCCGCTCCTGCTCCGCGTTCAAGAGCGTATGAGCGCCCGATTTGCTGCTCGATTTTTTCCGCATACGTATATAGCCATTTATCTAATGTGCGAACCGTTTCACGATCTGCCCCCTTTTGTGGTCCGAATACGTACGATGCTCCTCGCTCGCCATAAAGTGGATTATCGACATCGCAAGCGATAAGAAATTCGCTTTCATATATCCGTCGATCAAGCGATGCCATATGGACATGGGCAATATGTGGCAAAGAAGAAGGCATGGGCGGCAATGACTCCCCTTTTTCATTTGTAAACGTCGCTCCAAGCGCACATAACATCCCGAAACCACCATCGTTTGTGCTACTCCCGCCAAGCCCGATCACAAACCGGCGATACCCCGCATGAAGCGCTGCGGTAATGATTTCACCTACACCATATGTTGTCGTATAAAGCGGATGACGCTTTTCATTCGGAACGAGTGGTAAGCCGATCACTTGCGCGACTTCAATAATGACCGTATCCCCAACGACACCGTATGCCGCTTGCCGCGTTTCAAACAGCGGACCGCGAACCGTTACATAGCGAACGGAACCGTTCATTGCTGAAACGATCGCTTCCATTGTTCCTTCTCCTCCGTCTGCCATCGGAACAGAAATGACAGTCGCTTCTGGATATTCATGTTGAAATGCTTCTTGTATAATGGAACATACGTTTTTTGCTGATAAGCTTCCTTTAAATGAATCTGACGCAATGACGACACGCATTATCCAACAACCTTTTTCAATATATTTTTTCCATTTTCACGAACGAAAACAACCGTCATGATCGTTTCGCGTTCACATGAAAACGGCTCGTTCGTAATCATCTGTTCGTAATCGCGATAAGGTGAACGATACAAATCAAATAAAAACGTTGTCGCATCAATCGATTCGACAAATATAATTTCAGCAAACCATTCCCCATTTACATACGAAAGTGGTGGGCCGTCTTTTCTTTCAAGCGAAATCAGCTTTTTCTCCCCATCTATTTCATAAAAAGCGACGCCAACATCATCCCCTGCACAAAAGCCAATGATCGGCTCGTTCGTTGTAAACGTAAGCGTCTCTCCTTTCACTTGCACATCAACTGTTCGTTCATAAGCACAAATAAATAGTCCTTCAATATAAAATAATTGTTGGTCACCACATGCCATAAGTCATTCCCTTTCTCGTTATGTTCCTTCCTTAATCATAATACAGGCGAAAATGTTTTCACAACATCATTCCTTTTGTTAAAATGATAGTATGCTTTACAACAAGGAGGCTTTGGTATGTTACAAAAATATGCAGAATTAGCTGTACGTGTTGGCGTTAACATTCAACCTGGGCAAACGTTGTATATTAACGCTCCGCTTCCGTCTGCCCCACTTGTACGTGAAATTGCGAAAAAAGCGTACGAAGCTGGTGCAAAACATGTGCATGTCGAGTGGAGCGATGAAGAAATCACGTACATAAAATTTAAACATGCACCCGAAGAAGCGCTTCATGAATATCCGTCTTGGCTCGCTAAAGGACGTGAAGAAGTGGCTGAAAAAGGTGGGGCGTTTTTAAGTATTTATGCACCAAATCCAGATTTATTGAAAGATATTGATCCGGCACGTGTAGCTGCGGCAACAAAAGCGGCAAGCCTTGCGTTACAACATTACCGCAGTCGCTTAATGGCGGACCATAACTGCTGGTCTTTAATTGCCGTGCCGACACCTGCATGGGCGAAAAAAGTATTTCCTCATATGAGCGAAGAAGAAGGAATAAAAGCGTTATGGGAAGTCATTTTCCGCGTCACACGCGTCGATCAAGAAGATCCGATCGCAGCATGGAAAGCGCATAATGAAAAATTAGCTCGCATCGTTGATTATTTAAACAATAAGCAATATAAACAGCTCATTTATAACGGCCCAGGGACAGACTTAACAGTTGAACTGCCAGATGGACATATTTGGGCCGGTGGTGCAGCAAAAAGTACAGACGGCATCGTATTTAATCCGAATATGCCAACAGAAGAAGTGTTTACAATGCCACATAAAGATGGAACGAATGGGGTTGTGCGAAATACGAAACCGCTGAACTATGGCGGCAATATTATTGACGGTTTTACGCTTACATTTAAAGACGGAAAAGTCGTTGATTTTACTGCAGAAGTCGGCTATGACACGCTCAAACATTTGCTTGATACAGACGAAGGCGCACGCCGACTAGGAGAAATTGCGCTCGTACCACATCAATCTCCAATTTCACAATCAAATCTTGTCTTTTATAATACGTTATTTGATGAAAACGCTGCCTCACATTTAGCGCTCGGAAAAGCGTACCCGACAAACATCGAAGGCGGGACAAATATGCGTACAGAAGAACTGCTTGAGCGTGGGGCAAACGATAGCTTAGTACATGAAGATTTTATGATCGGTTCTCATGAATTAAACGTCGATGGAGTGACAAAAGACGGGGTTCGTGAGCCGATTATGCGAAACGGCGAGTGGGCCATTTCCATTTAACAATGTTGCGGCGTTTGTCCGCAACATTTTTTTTCGTCCGCATATATTGGCAAAGAGAGGAGGAGCGGACGATGTTTAAGCAATTTATTGCCAATAGCGGCATACTTATTGCCGGATTTTATTTGATTAGCAAGTTTTTCCCTTCTACCATTCATCAACAATCCCCTTTTCATATGCGTTTACTTGCTGGGGCTTTTTGCGGTTTATTAAGCATCGTGCTTATGTTTTTTTCCATTCCGCTTGGACATGGAATCATCGCAGATTTGCGCCACGTGCCACTCGTTGTCGTAAGCTACTACGGCGGGATGCCGAGCGCACTGGCGGCAGGCATGATCATGGGAACAGGGCGTTTTTTGTTCGGCAATACGTTTGCATCGATCGTTTCTTTTTTTATTTCTCTTGCGATTGCGATCGGTTGCGGATGGATCAGTCAACGAATGAAACGACATATAGCGATTACAACGTTTTGGATGAACGTCTACAGCATGTGCTTCATTTCGCTTGCTTTGTTTATTAACATGCCAGATGAACACATCTATACGCAAACACTCGTTGTTTTTTGGCCTATTTCGATTGTCGCTACATATGTAGCTGCGAATATTTGTAAAGATATTCGGCAATCAAAAGACATGTTGCAACATTATAAACAATGGGCAACGACTGATTTTTTGACCGGGCTTTATAATGTTCGTCAGTTTCATACGTTATTTGGGCAACATCTCGAGCAAGCGAAAGAGAAAAACAGCTGCTTATCTCTTATTTTATTTGATATTGATCGCTTTAAATTGATTAACGACACATATGGGCATGATGGCGGGGATGTCATTTTACGTGATCTTGGAGAACTGGTCCGCTCGCTCGTTTCGAAAGACGGGATGGCTTTTCGCAATGGCGGGGAAGAATTTTCAATATTACTTTCAAGCTGTGAACATGAAGCGGTGACATTTGCCGAACATATTCGAACAACGATTGAACGTCATCCGTTTTTCGTACAACAACAAACGGTGCATATTACGATTTCCATCGGCATTTCTGTTTTTCCAACGCTTGCAACAAATGAATCAGAGCTATTTAAGCAAGCGGACATCGCTTTGTATGAAGCGAAGCAACAAGGACGAAATCGCACCATTGTATATAAAAAGGAATACTTGCATGAAACGTGAAACTATAAGACAATAAAAGTAAAAACAATTAAAGGAGCGAAACAAATGAAACAACGATCGAAGCTACTCATTTGTGCGGCGGCTGTCGCTACATTGCTTTCCGCATGTAACGAACAAACGACAGCGCCAGCGAAACAGCCTGTCGAACATAAACAAGAAACAAAAGAGCAAACGCCGCAAAATTTCACACCTGTCGAAAGCACAAATCAATCGTTTACGATTTCGTTATTACCAGCATTCACTTTAGAAGCTGAAGAACCGGGAAAAGATGTCGTGATGCATGAAAGCGAACAAGACCAATGGATGCGTATTGAGCTGCTGCCGAAAGAAGCGAAAGATCAGATGGAAACGTACGCAAAAGAAAGAGCCATGGCCGTCTCTGAACAAGCTACACCGTTTGAAGGCACACTCCCGTTTGAAGATGCGATCGTATATGAAGCACCTGTCGATAACGATATCGTTTATATCATTGGTGTGACGGGAGATGACCCGATGTTTTTAACGGTATTTACGAAAAAAGAAGATAACTGGCTAAATACGTTTATGACGATGGCGAAAACGATTGAACGGACGGAAACGGAAACGAGCGAACAACCGCAACCTTCTTCTTTCATATATAAAAGTAGCAATCAGCCGTTTCAAGCAAATATTTTAAACGGTTATATGGCGGAAGCGGTCGAGCCAGGGAAAGATATGATTTTTCTCGATGAAGAAAAAGCGTCGATGACTGTTGAACTCATTGATGAAGGAGCGGATTGGTCTCTCATTGCCGAACAAGCAGAACAGTACGTAAAGGCAAGCAGCAAAGATGGAACAGTCGAAAAAATGACGTGGACAAAAGGAACTCGTTTAAACGGTGCCGATGTATATAAAAGCGCCATTGAAAGTGGCGAAGTATACGTGTTTGTCGTAAAAAATGGAACGCCGATGCGGCTGACGATTTTTGTTCAACAAGCAAACGAATTAGATCCTTTTTTACAAATGGCAGAAACGATTGAACGGATTGATTAAGGAGGGGTAGTCGTGGAACTGTTAGAGGCATATCGATCATTATGGTCAAACCGTTCGTTGCCTGTCGGGGAAAACGAAGCGGAACATGTGCTGCTCGATGCTATTCAGCGCGATTTATTAGATGAAATGACACATCCACGCTTAAGAAAATCACCTTATGAAAAATTTTCATTAGCCGTGAAGCGAATTGCCACATCATCGCTTGATGCCAAACAGCAATACGAGCTCGTTCGTTTATACGTGCAACAGTTGGAAAACTTGCCTTCGCGCTGAGGCAAGTTTTTTTGTATAACTTTGTCCGATTTGCACAAAATACGTATCGAATATGATACGAGGAGGCTTTACGATGGATCCATTTCGTTCGTTAGATGTGATGCGCCGAGATGTAGAACGTATGTTTTCGAACTTCCCTTCCTTTTTATCGCATATGGATGATATGTTTCGTATGCCGCGCGTCGATGTGCATGAAAATGACAAAGAAATGATTGTCACGTGCGACATTCCGGGACTAGAACGAAAAGAAGATGTTGACATTCATATTGACGATCAAACATTATCAATTAGCGGTCAAGTGCGGCGACAACATGATGTAAAAGATGAACATATGCATCGACAAGAGCGGTTTTACGGACGATTTTATCGCACGATTCCACTTCCGTCCCATGCTGCACACGAAAACGTACAAGCATCATATAAAAATGGTGTACTTGAAATTCGCATTCCGAAAGCACAATCTGAGGGGAAAAAACGAATTGACGTACAATTTCATTAACACCGGCACGATTGCCGGTGTTTTTTGAAACTTCTCGTGTTTTCATTCGTATGTATCGGTGAGGTGAATGAAATGGATCATCAATCGTTTTTAATGGAACAGCTCCATCACATTGAACAATGGGAAAAAGAACAAAAGCGTATATGGTTTTGGGAAAAAATGAGCCGTTTACCGTTTATGTTACTTGATCGGCTCACGCCCGCATGGATACATAAAAAAATGGCGCAATTGCTTGATGAGCTCGGACAATATATTCAAACAGGTGGACAATATCTCGTAAATAAAGAAGCGGTTTTATCCTCTTTTTATGGGGAGATCACGTTAGACGATGTTCGCTCGCTACCTTTACAAAAGATGAATGAAGCGTGTGAAGCACTCGTTGCTAAACGAAAAACGTTTGCGACATATCAAGGGGCTACGACAGGATTTGGCGGTGCGTTTACGTTGCTTCTCGATGTTGTTGTCGTTCTCGGAACCGCTTTAAAAACGTTGCAAGAAATTGCAATGATCTATGGATTTGATCCACATGAGAAAGAAGAACGATTATTTATCGTCAAATGTTTACAATTTGCGCTTGCTGATGTCGTTGGAAAACAAGCCATTTTAAACGAATGGTCGATGAAAAATGAACGACAAACGATGTCTCAACTGCAAGGTTGGCGGGAAATCGTTTGGGCATTTCGCGATCAATACGGCTGGAAAAAACTATTTCAAGCGATTCCCATTGTCGGGATGTTATTCGGAGCGTGGACAAATCAAACAATGATTGCTGATATTGCTGAAGTTGGTTCCATGTTTTATCGTAAACGGCGCATTATAGAAAAATTGAAAGAAATAGAAAAGGCGGAAGATCCCGCCTAGCGCTCTAACGTTGTGCTTCATTGCTCGGAATAACGGCATCATGAAGCGCAACGTTTACTTGCTGTTCGTATTTATTTCGCTCCTCTTCTGTCCAATGAAAATACGATTGCATCAACGTAACGACTGCTTCTTTTAACTGACGAACCGCCTGAATGTCAAAAAAGAGCGCTCCGGTACGCCGAATGAAAAAGTCGAGCGGTGTTACCGTCATTTCGCATTCAAGTGCATATATGCACATCACATACCAATCAATAGGAAGAGCTATTTCCTCTCGATTGTATGTGCTAGCAAAAGCGAATAAACGATCGACATTTGTACCGTATCGCTGCACGAGCCGTTTTGCTTGTTGCTCCGTCAAGCCGCAAGCCATTCCTTCAGCGATTTTTTCACACATAAACGTATGCCATCGGCTCGCACCGCCAACGTCCCCACCTGAAATCGGCAAATGTTTCGTTTGACACGGTGGATATGTCCCACCTAGCTGTTTAGCGATCAAATCAACAACCGTTTCAGCCATTTTGCGATAGCCTGTTAACTTTCCTCCTGCAATCGTAATCAGACCAGATGGAGATTGCCAAACTTCATCTTTCCTAGAAATTTCAGATGGATCTTTCCCTTCCTCATAAATGAGTGGACGCAATCCAGCCCAACTTGATTCAATATGTTGTTCCGTTAAATGAACGGTCGGGAACATGTATCGAATGGCGCGCAGTAAATAGTCGCGATCATCGCTTGTCATTTTCGGGTGGACGCGATCTCCGTCATAAAACGTATCTGTCGTGCCGACGTACGTCTTCCCTTCGCGCGGGATCGCAAATACCATGCGACCGTCAGGCGTATCAAAATATACCGCTTGCTTAAGCGGGAAATGTGCTTGATCAACGACAATGTGCACCCCTTTTGTTAAGCGCAATTTTTTTCCGACGTGTGAGCCATCTTTTTCACGTAATATATCGACCCATGGCCCTGCCGCATTTACAATTTTTTCCGCATATATCGTAAACGTTTTCCCTGTCGTTTGCTCGCGACATGTCACTCCATTGATTCGCCCATTTTCATCGTACAAAAACGATTCTGCTTTTACATAATTGACTGCGTGAGCTCCGCATTCCACCGCTTTTTTTATTACTTCAATCGTCAATCGTGCATCATCTGTTCGATATTCAACGTAATAACCGCCGCCAAGCAATCCGTCTTGTTTAATTAACGGCTCTTTTTGCAACGTTTCATATGGTGATAACATCGTTCGCCGTTCCTCTTTTTTGACGCGCGCTAAATGATCATACACCCATAATCCGATAGACGTACTCCATTTCCCGAACGTGCCACCGCGATGAATCGGCAATAACATCCATTCTGGTGTCGTAACATGCGGACCGTTTTCATATACAATGGCCCGCTCTTTTCCTACTTCTGCGACCATTTTTACTTCGAACTGTTTTAAATAACGTAATCCCCCATGAACGAGTTTCGTCGAACGACTTGACGTGCCAGCCGCAAAATCTTGCATCTCAATGAGCGCTGTTTTCATTCCGCGCGTCGTTGCGTCGAGCGCGATGCCACAACCGGTAATACCTCCGCCAATCACAAGCACATCATACGTCGTTTTACTCATTTCCTCGATTATTTCCATTCGTTGTTTCGCTGAAAACATCATCATTCCCCCTATAAAAATAAAAAGAGACCAAAACAAGCACAATAAGCTTTACTTATTATGCATGTATGGTCTCTCTTCGTCTCTTGACATATATGAACTTTAGTTTCATTGTATCATATATGTGGAAAAAGGCAACTATTTTGCACAAAAAGCCATTTGATCGCTGCACGCGGCTTACATAAGCTAATGTTGATTCCTTTTTCTTTATATTTGTTTACGATATGTTTGACGTTTGACCGCTTGTTTTTCTCTCGTTTTCTTTGCACACGCTCTCTTCCCTTCTCATCTCTTTCACATATTTACGAATCACAACATAAAAAGTTTCGCGAACAATTTATTTTTTCCTGCATATATTACGAACAAACGTATGTCATAAGGAGTGAATATGTTATGAAAAAAGATTTATCTCATATGCTCGATTCGTTTTTTGATGATCGTTCATTAAAAAAATTGTTGTATACGCTTGATGAATATGTTCATCGCACGTTTTCGCCGATCTATATCCCAATCGATGTACGAGAAACAAAAGAACAATATATCATCATCGCCCATCTTCCAAATGTGAAACGTGAGAACGTTCATTTACAGTTTATAGACGACACACGTCTATTGTTGTCGGTCGTTTACGATGAACAAACGGAAACGATTGATGATGAAAAGAAAATGATTCATCGTCAGCGAACGTATGAACGCGCGACAAAATCTATTTTTCTCCCTTATCCTGTTCGTGAATCAGACATTCAAGCGTCATTTCAAGACGGTAAACTTATCATTCGCCTCCCACAAAAGAAAACATTTATTCCAATTGAATAAACGATAAAAAAACGCAAACGTTACATTTTAAACGTTTGCGTTAATCCTTTTACGAGCCCGCTCATTTGGTTCATGACTTGCACCGCCTGCCCCATCGTATTCATCATTTTTGTAATATCGTACGTTCCTTCTTTCGTTTTAAACTGCTCAAGCAAGCTTGGCGGCTTTGCAGGAGCGAATGGAGACATGGGTGGAGCGAACGGAGAGGCAGGCGGTGTAGCAAATGGAGACATGGGCGGAACGACTGGTGGAACAGGAAACGAAGCCGGTTGGGAATAATATGGATGATAATGAACAGGTACCATATGCGGCATTTGCATCGTAGACCATGGCTGGTACATCTTTTCTCTCCCCTTTCACTACATCGTATTCGTTTTTCGCAAAATGGTTCATGACTAATCGTGTCAATCAATGTCGGAATTCTCAATTTTTTGAATTTAACATGTCGTCTTTTTTTATGTTATGATAAGTGCAAAAGGGGGAGGGAATAATTATGACAATTATTGAATTAAAAAACAAATTTATCGCGACAAAACAGTATGAGCCGATCGATGCAAACGAGCTGCTTGACTTTGCGCGTCAACTTTATTTGCGCAATGAATTGCCGCTTGGCGTATACCGCCATCTTGTGCGCGATTTAGAAGCGCTTGGAGCGTATAAGCCTGATGACGAACGAGTAGAACAATATTCAGGAAGCGCTGAATGATTTCGCCTCTCTTGTGCCATGCTAAATGAGACGCTAGCATGGAAAAGGAGGCGGATGAAAATGGGTCGTGGTGTTCATTTTCACCATAAGAAAAAAGGACATGAAAGCGAGAAGCCAAAACATGGCGAACATGTTGAGTCGAAGCAACGTGAAGTTGTCGACTATGCCATTGACACAGTAGGAAGCGAAACGCATCGTCCAGTGACAATTGAACGTGTAAAAGAATAAAGGTGGCCAACGCGCCACCTTTTTATATCGCCGGAGCAAACATATACGTCTCTTTTTTTTCGATTTGTTGTTCAATGTTGTCGAGTTGGCGTTCGATGTCTTGTAAACTGTCTTGTTGCATATCGTAATGTGTATCCATTTGCTCAGTCGTACGCTCTTTTAATTTTTTTTCTAATTGTTCAATGTCATCAAACAATTGTTGTAATTGCATTTGAATATGTTCCATCCTCCAACTCCCCTTTCGCCCTTTGCCATACACATTCGCTATCCACCTCCTCGTCCCTTCTCGATTGACAAAACTAGAAGAAATTCGGCAAACAAAGTGGTATACGTACAAAATTCGACAAATATGTTCGCATGTTTTTTATATGAACGGTCAAAATAAAATGGTGAAAGGAGGCGACAACATGGCGAAAAAAGAGCAAAAGAAAAAACAAAAGCCGAAGCAAGAAGAAACAACAGGATTTGGCGACAAAAAACTAGAAGGTCCAGACCGCCCTTCTACATAAAATCGAAAAATATCCAAAGTCATGTTTTAGAAAAAGCGAGTATATTTGCTCGCTTTTTTCTAATTTTCGGGCAAATGACGAACAGATAAAACATATGGTATAATGTTGAACATTCAAGGGGGGATGATATGTTTAAATATCCGAATGGGCGAGCATATGAAAAAAAAGAAAATGAAAGCACATTGTCTGCTCGTACTTCTGATACGTATGGAAATCGCGGAATGACGCTAGAGGCGGATTTAAACGAAACAAACGCCTATTATTTAGCTCAAGGCATTGCCGTCATTCATAAAAAACCGACGCCGGTGCAAATCGTCCGAGTCGATTACCCGAAACGAAGCGCGGCCGTCATTAAAGAAGCGTATTTTAAACAACCGTCAACGACGGACTATAACGGCGTATACCGTGGGAAATATATTGACTTTGAAGCAAAAGAAACGAGAAATCGCACGTCGTTCCCGCTTCAAAATTTTCATGAACATCAAATTGAACATATGAAACAAGTACTAGCCCACGGAGCGATTTGCTTCGTGATTTTGCGTTTTACAACACTCGATGAAACGTATTTATTCGATGCACATCACCTCCTTGAATATTGGGAGCGAAAACAACAAGGTGGACGCAAATCAATCACAAAGGCGGAAGTAGAACGGCATGGCCATCTCATTCCGCTTGGCTATCATCCACGAATCGATTATATTCAAATTGTGGACAAACTATATTTTTAGAATAGGAGGAACGATATGGCGAATTATCGTTCACGAACAGAACGAAAACAAGTAGAACAAAAAAAACAACGTCCGCGAGAGCGAGGGCGTTCGATGATGAAAAAAATTGTGTTGATCATGTTGCTCATCATGACCATTGGCATGTTTTCTGGAGTAGCCGCATTTGCTTGGATGATTAAAGATGCGCCGCCGCTCGATGAAACGTTGCTGCGCGATCCTTTAGCTTCGATCGTGTACGACGTGAATGGCGAAAAAGTAACAGAGCTCGGTCAACAAAAGCGCATTTACGTATCGTATAACGATATTCCAAAAGTGCTTGAGAACGCGGTGCTTGCGACAGAAGATGCGCGCTTCTACGAACATCACGGTTTTGATATTGTACGCTTTTTCGGCGCCGTTTTAGCAAACATTCGCGAAGGATTTGGCGCTGAAGGTGGAAGTACGATTACACAACAAGTCGTCAAACTTTCTTTTTTAACGCCTGAAAAAACATTAAAACGAAAAGTGCAAGAGCTATGGCTTGCCATTCGGCTTGAACAAAAATACTCGAAACACGAAATTTTAGAAATGTATTTAAACAAAATTTATTATTCAAATCGGGCGTACGGTGTCGCAAAAGCGGCGGAAACGTACTTTGGCAAAAGTGATTTATCGCAATTAACGCTTCCGGAAGCGGCATTGCTCGCCGGCATTCCACAAAGCCCGAACAACTACAATCCGTTTACGCATCCAGAAGCGGCGGAAAAGCGGCGAAATACAGTATTGTCGCTAATGGTAAAACACGGGTTTATTTCAAAAGAAGAAGCAGAAGAAGCGAAAAAAATACCTGTTCAATCGCTATTAACAGAAAATAAACAACAAAGCGATATTCCGTACGATTCCTTTATTGATCAAGTGATCGATGAAGTAACAGAAAAAACAGGGCTTGATGTATTTACTGCCGGATTACACATTTATACAACATTAGATCCGAACGCTCAATCATATGTAGAGAATTTATTGAATTCTGATGAAGTCATTCGTACAAATAAAGCTGATTTTCAAGCTGGTATTGCGGTCGTAGATACGAAAACAGGCGAAATTCGGGCGCTTGGCGGCGGACGGAAAAAAGAAGAAGGTGTTACGTTCGGATTTAACTATGCAACCGATACACGAAAACAGCCAGGTTCAACCATTAAACCGATCGTCGATTACGGCCCAGCGATTGAATATTTAAAATGGTCAACGTATCATCAATTAAAAGATGAACCGTATCAATATTCTGATGGAACGCCAATTAAAAACTGGGACGGCAAATATGAAGGACAAATGTCAATGCGAACAGCACTTGCTCGTTCCCGAAACATCCCTGCCTTAAAAGCGCTTCAAGAAGTCGGTTTAGAGCGAGCAAAACAGTTTGCGAACAAGCTTGGCATGGGCTTTGAAGAAATGCATGAGGCCTATGCGGTTGGCGGCGTCGGCAAGGGGGTATCTCCGCTACAAATGGCTGGCGCATATAGCGCATTCGGAAACGGTGGCATTTACATTGAACCGCATGCGGTGAAAAAAGTGGTGTTTCCAGATGGAACAGAAATCGATCTTCGTCCAGAGCCAAAAGCGGCGATGAAAGATTATACAGCGTTTATGATTACCGATATGTTAAAAACGGTCGTTCAATCTGGAACAGGAACAGCAGCGAACGTACCAGGGCTTCATATTGCCGGAAAAACAGGAACGACGAACTACGATGAAAAAGACCGACGCAAGTATGGTCTACAAAGAGGGGCTGTGCCTGACAGCTGGTTTGTCGGTTATACGCCAAACTATACGGCTGCCATTTGGACCGGTTTTAGTAAAAAAAGTAGCGAAGCGTATTTATCGAAGCCTGAACAACAATATGCGAAACAGTTGTTTAAACGCGTCATTTCCCATATTGACGACGGCAGTGGCGGTGATTTTAAACAACCGAAAAGCGTTGTGAAACTAGCGGTGAAAAAAGGAACGAATCCGCCGAAACTCGCCAGCGAACATACGCCAGAAAGCGAAATTACGTACGAATATTTCGTTCGCGGTTATGAAGAACCGACAGAAGTGGCTGAAGATGAACCGGAAGTGATTGAACCAGTAAAAGACTTACGAGCGCAATACGATCCAACAACACAAACGATTTCGCTCGCATGGTCATATACGATCGACCCAGAAAAAGATGTATCGTTTGAAGTACGGCAAACGGTAGACGGTGGCAACCCGACAGTGATCGCAAAAACAAAAGACTCACAGCTAACTGTCGACGCAAAAGAAGGCTCCGTATACTTGTTTGAAGTATACGTTGTGACAGCTGACGGCACACAAAGCGCGCCAGCGACAGCGCTTGTGCAAATTCCAAAAGAAGAACCGGAACAACCGAACGAAAATGAGTCACCAGGACAGTCGGGAAACGAAGAAACCCCGGAGACGCCAACAAACCCGGAAAATCCAACAAACCCGAGCGAGCCAAATCCAAGCAATCCGGGGACGCCAACAAACCCGACAAATCCGAACGAACCAAACAATCCGAATAACAATTCATCAGGGACGAATAACCAGCAACGAAACGGAAACAATAACGGAACGACCGATCGTCAATCATAAGAAAGAGGCTGAGCGCACATGCTCAGCCTCTTTTTTGTTGAACCATTTGTTTATAAAACAGTTTCGTAAGCTCGATAAATAATTCGTCTAATTGAATAAACGAATGATGAAGAGCCGGTCGAGCGAAAATAAAGGAAAGCCGATCAACGACATTTAACGGTCGAAGCGGAAGAGATAAAACTTCTTCTTCCCAGCAGCATACATTTCCTACTGGGCGTTCGTTCTGCCAATATAGCGCGCATAAAAAATAGCCTCCCCCCGAATGATCCCGTCTTTTGCTTGTTTCGCTTGACGTTTTGCAAACAACGGGGCAAGCTCACGTTTTTCTTCTTCCCAAAGCTGAAATACGGCAGGAAGCGCACGTTCTTTTTGTTGCCATGGCTTTTCTTCATTTGTCATATCATAATAAAACGGCACATGCTTCATGATCATCGGAAACGGTTGAAGCGTCTTGATATCGACCGTATCGGTCGCAAAAAAGAGCGGATGTTGAAACGTTTTTGGAACGATCATTTACATCTTTCCTTTCATCCGTTTTTTTCCTTCACGACAAAGATGAAGAAGCGGACATATGTCGCATTTAGGCGACTGTGCTTTACAATGATAACGCCCAAAAAAAATAAGGCGATGATGGGTCACCGACCATTCTTCTTTCGGAATTTTACGCATTAACGTTTCTTCTACTTCTAACACCGAATCTTTCCAGCGACAAATACCGAGCCGTTTGCTTACTCGTTCGACATGCGTATCCACAGCAATGGCAGGAACGCCAAAGGCAACAGATACGACAACGTTCGCTGTTTTGCGCCCAACGCCAGGAAGCTTCATTAATTCCTCGCGGCTTTGCGGCACGTTTCCATCATATTGTTCAATTAATATTCGACATAATTGCTGGATGTTTTTCGCTTTATTCCGATATAAACCGATCGAACGAATATCTTGTTGCAACTCTTCTAACGACACAGACACGTAATCTTCTGGTGTTTTATATTTTTCAAATAATTGCTTCGTCACTTTATTGACGAGCGCATCTGTACATTGCGCCGATAAAACGACGGCGATTAACAGTTCAAACGGGTTGCGATGAATAAGCTCACAATGCGCATTTGGAAACATGTTTGCGATCTCGTCTAAACAGTAGCGAATTTGTTGTTTTGTTAGCATGTAACCATCCTTTCTACGACTGTTCAAGCCAATTATAAATCGGAACGGTTGGTTTATATGGTTGATCTTGTTTTCCTTGGTTTTTGCGAAACTTTTTTGCATGTTGTTGCGCTTGTTCAATTGTTTTAATGCCGTTCTTTTTCCATTCAAATAAAATTCGATCAATATAACGGAAATTTAGTTTTCCAGATAATACAGCCTCCCGTAATGCCGCTTTAATGATCGTCGGATCATGTTCATCTTGATCCATCCACATCGCTAACGTTTCACACTCCATCGGTGAAAGCGGACGACCAAACTCATGCTCGAAAACAGTATATAATTGCTCCTCTTGTTCTTCCGCTTGTTTTTGTCCTTGAAAAACTGTGCGAATGAGCTTTTCCCAAAGCGGATCAAGCGAATAACATTCACTTCGAATATGGTTATCCATCTGTTCTTCAATGGCTAAAAACCCTTTTTGAACGAGTTTTCTTAATTGTTGCATGCACATTTCTGGAGAAATTGTCATTCGAGCCGCAATTTCATCTGGCGTTGGAAACGAAATGCCTTGCTCAAGAAACGAATGAATGTGTAAAAGCAGCATAAACTCTGTTTCATTTAATCCAAGCGTCTTATAGTTCGTTAACAATAATCGTGGAATGGCAATGCTTCCTGTACGGAAAAAACGAATCATTTCATTATTCATGTCAAACACCTCACGCCCTATTATATCATAAAACAAATCCCCCATGTGAGCACGGGGGATTTGTTCATTATGGATATAAACGATTTAATAAACGCGGGAACGGAATCGTTTCACGAACGTGTTCGACGCCGCAAATCCACGCGATTGTTCGCTCAAGACCTAATCCGAAACCAGAATGCGGCACAGAGCCGTATTGACGAAGCTCTAAATACCATTTATACGCATCGAGCGATAGTTGATGTTCTTCTAACCGTTGCTTTAATAAATCGTAATCATGAATGCGCTCTGAACCGCCGATAATTTCTCCATATCCTTCTGGAGCAATTAAATCGGCGCAAAGAACAACTTCAGGACGATTCGGATCCGGCTGCATGTAAAACGGCTTTAATGTCGTTGGATAATGTGTAATAAATACCGGTTTATCAAAGCTTTCTGCAATCGCCGTTTCATGTGGAGCACCGAAGTCATCGCCCCATTGAATGTCGTCAAATCCTTTTTCATGGAGAAGCTGAATCGCTTCATCATACGTAATGCGCGCAAATGGCGGCTTTACATTTTCCAATTTAGACGTATCACGACCGAGCGTTTTTAGCTCTAGCTGACAATGTTTTAACACCGACTGTACAATATGGGATACGTATTGTTCTTGTACTTGTAAGTTATCTTCGAATTGGTAAAATGCCATTTCCGGCTCGATCATCCAAAACTCGATTAAATGGCGACGCGTTTTTGATTTTTCAGCACGGAACGTTGGACCGAACGAAAACACTTTGCCAAGTGCCATCGCCGCTGCTTCCATATATAGCTGGCCACTTTGAGAAAGGTATGCATCTTCATCAAAATATTTCGTATGGAACAATTCTGTCGTTCCTTCTGGCGCGCTTCCTGTTAAAATTGGTGGATCGACTTTGACAAAGCCATTTTCATTGAAAAATTCATACGTTGCCCGAATGACTTCGTTGCGAATTTTCATAATCGCATGTTGACGTTTCGAACGAAGCCATAAATGACGGTGATCCATTAAAAACTCGATCCCGTGTTCTTTTGGTGTAATCGGATAATCAACAGCCATATGAATAAGTTCAATGTTTGTGACAGAAAGCTCGTATCCGAACGGCGAACGTGCATCTTCACGCACAACACCCGTGACATAGAGCGAACTTTCTTGCGTTATGCTTTTTGCCGCTTGAAAGACGTCTTCGCTCACTTGCGCTTTTTCCACAACTCCTTGAATAAAGCCTGTGCCATCGCGCAATTGTAAAAAGGCAATTTTTCCGCTTGACCGTTTGTTCGCAAGCCAAGCCCCAATCGTTACTTCTTGACCTACATATTTATGTACTTCTGCAATCGTCGTTTTCACAAAAAGTCCCTCCAACCAATCTGCTTGAAAAACTATGTATGTGTACATCTCATATTATACTGTTCAAATGTAACACAAGCAAGGAAGAAACAATGACCCTCCCTCTAGAAATGTTGATATATCCAGGTTTCTTGACATCTTAGGGGTACCAAAAAATTTTTTGATCAAGTACATAGCACACTTTTTCATTTTTTTATATATAACAATCCATAGGCAAGCTTCACGGACACTTGGTATTTTTATATTTCCACCCAAGTGAGAAGGATTGATATACAATGCGCCTTTGGATCTCTGCATATCTGATGAGGACGAACCTTCCCGTGTCTCTGCGCATCCTTGTTCAAACATTCCTTCGTTTGGTCTCTTCACCAGGCAGAGACCAGCTAAACTTCATTTATTTTTTTCCTATTTTTAAAAAATAGATAGTTGCCTGAAACAACTTTCTCTATTTTTTCATTTAATACATTAGATGCGAAAGCATAAATCTTTTTGAAAGGAAGGAAATAAGATGTCATGTTTATGTAATAGTGGTTTATTACCTCAACTGTATTTTACCCAATCTACCACAGACTTACCTATAACAATCCCAGTAGCCGGCACTGCTGTAACTGAAGTTCTTCGCTTACAACCTATCACAACCCTTAGCAACGACCGAGTGAAATTAGACTCTATGGTGGAATTAGAACTTAGTTTATTAGTTATTGTAACAGGGGTATCATTAACAGGAATCACCTATCGTTTAGAGCGCTCAACAAATGGAGGAGCATTTACAACGGTTACAGAATTAGATATCGAATCTCTTCTCCCTATATTGACTGTTGCTGTTGATACTACTCTAATTCCTAATCTAACATGGGTCGATACACCTAGCATTGGAACACACATTTACCGCATTGTCATTGAAGCTTCGGGAAGTGTTCTAAATGTTCTAAGTTCAATTACTGCCGAAACACGGGCATTAAACGCACTAGTCGTCCGAGAAGCGTAATAAAAATCGGCTGGCTCATGTACGAGTCAGCCGATTTTATTATCCATGAATAATAATATCATTAAGCGATTTTATTCCTTTTGGAAATTGTGTGCAATAAAAAAAACCATATATTTTGTAAGCATTGATTTCATCTGAAAACCTTAACTTAATTTGGAAATTAGCAAATGCGAGTTGCTCCCCTTCTTTAATCTGACGAATTTGAATAGGTTTTATCCAAAACTCTCCATTTTCTTCAGCAATACGTTCTGCATTTTCATCAATGTATTGCCAAGCCTCCATTACTAAGGGATTTATTCGACGATCGTATGAAACATGTTCCCCTAATTTGGCTGTTAATCCTGTATACTCTTTTGGAATCATTTTCAAACAAATGACTGGATTATCGAGAGGGATAGACCCCATATTACGGATAATAAAATTCCCTATTACCATACCATCTTTGCTTTCTCTTCTTGGTAACATAAATGAATAAGTAAAGTACGAAATCGCTTGAATAGATGAGGGATAATTGTTATTCTTTTCTTTTTTCATTTCGTACAATAATTTATTGACCAATTGAAACTCTTGTTCCAATACGCGCATTTTTTTTTCAATGTCCTCAAATAAATGTTTCATTCTTCCTCTCTCCCCTACAACATAAAAATATGTTTCTCTCCCATATGTATGAAGAAAAGGGGAGAAAAATCCCCTTTTCTAATTGTTTTCATACTTTATCACATTGGAAAAATGGATGGACATTGTGGTGGAAATACATCAACTGGACACTCTTCTTCACAAACAATTTTCGGACGAGGTTGACAAAACTTAGCTGCTACTTCCAAAATAACTTCAAACGTTACAACGATATTTTGGCATACACGAATGAGTACTGTAGCTGTTATTGTATCGCCATTTCTTGTAAAAGAGCCAACACGACAAGTATTGAACGTATTTTGTGTAGCATTACAACATACTGTTGTTCCTTCAGGTGCACAAAGAATGACTTCTTCACTCGTTGTAATTAATGTTGGATTACTCGTTACCGTTGTTTGCGTACCTGTTGTTGTTGTCCCTGTCACCTCTAAAATAACTTGAATCGTCTTACTTAATGTAACAACTTGTAATGTTACACGTTCATCTCCAACCACACACTCAATATCTCGTCTTGGCCCATCTTCTACACATTCTAAAAGAGTAGTTGCACAATTAACTTGAGAAATTGTTGACGGAAGAGATCCTGTAGGAAAAGTAAATGTGAGTTCTTGAGTAAGTGATATAACGTTTGTTGTCCAATCATAAACTTTACATACTTGAATACACTCAGGGCTAAATTCTTGGGCAAACTGTTCTAAATTAATCGGCATTAGTGTAATCTCCTTTCATCATTTTTTAAGACTACTCTATACTATGTCATTTACTTAAAGGCGTGCCAAAACAAACGCCTATTTTCAGTTGTAGATGCATTTTATTTAACCAAATTATTTTTATCACGCAGTCAAACTTTAAATTCCCTATGCATACAATTTTAACGAATGAATGATAAAGGTGGTGAGAACATGAACAAAGAAAGCAAGTCTATTCAGCTCGAACAAAAAATCATTCACTTAAAGTCCGAATTAGAAAAATATAAAACCATTATCGCTTCCATGCAAATTGAACAACAATTCGCTGATATAAATAAACAAATCGATCAATTAAAAACGGATAATAATAACTTAAAAAATATTTTTAAAAAATCCAACGAACTAATTACAAACCAAAAACATGAGATGAAACAATTAATTAACGAAGTGCAACAAATAAAGGATAGTTATTCCCAATTACAAAGTAGTACAAAAGAATATTATTCAGATTTAAAGGGATATTTAGATAAAATTGAGGAAAGCATTCAACTTTTTTTTGATACTTATTATCAATTTGAAAATGAAAAGCAGATTATTACGGAGCAAGCACACACATTAAGGAAAGAAATAGATGAGTATCAGAACCAATTAGCAGACCATCATTCTTTGCGATCAATTATTATATCGTTCATGGAGAGGATTAACAGTATGGAAAAAGAACATGATTTCTCTAAAAAAAGCGGCGAAAAAATATTAGGGCATGTTGAAGAAATAAGTAAAAAATTATCAAATCAAAAAGAAGAAACTGAACTTTTAAAAGAAGCAATGCAATCATTAGCAGATAAAATATCTACCTTCGAAACGATGTTAAACGGGTTAGACAAAGAGCAACAAAAAAATCAAAATGATATTATCAATTTAAAGCAAAAAGTTTCACACCAACATATTGAAATTGAAAACCTTTTTGAAAAAACAGCTCATTTTTCTACTGGTATTGAAAAAATTGCACATCAAATCTCTGAATTAAAACAATTAACTGAGTGCGCTGAAAAGAAAAAAGAGGAACATACAACCCCAGATATAAATGAGATGAAAGAGATGTTAATGCATGTCATTCAACTGCTCTCCAAACAAAAAAAAGGATCAAATACAGAAAAAACAGAGCGAGAAAAAGATACGACTGGTTTTTCTGAGGCAAAAACAACTCCACCTACGAACAGTTTTTTGAAGCTTCAACAGTTCAGCAATGAAACAAACCAACCGATTGTCGTTTCACCCATACAAAAAAAAAATCAACCATCTCCGTCGAAACTAAACCAAATAAAACCTAAAAATACCGATAAGAGCAATATAACACATATTCGGTCTAAAAACAAAGAGGACGACGACGAACAATTATCTAATTTAACGTTGTCAACTACTGAATATTACGTGAGAAATGTACCTTCTTCTGATGTGCTCAACTCATTATCAAAGAATTCAGAAGATACTATCGAATTTATCTTCGAACCCCCCTTTGATACTGTGTCCGAAGAACCTATCCTAAATCTAACTATTCCTAGAACGGATTATACTTTTGAAAAAACGGACTTAAAAAATATGTTAGATAAAAAAAACTCTTCTCAAACGCTATTACAGCTAAACGAAGAAAGTGAAAACATAAACACTGAAAGCGAAACCACTCATGAGAGAAAAAGATCATGGTTGCTTGCTTTATTTGAGAGAGTAAAACTAACAAAGCCATAAACTCGAAAAGGGAGGATACTTTCCTCCCTTTCGTTTGATTATCTTACTTTCTCACTAATAAACCATTCTATTCGTTGGATTGCTTTTTCTAACAAATCAAGTGATGTTGCATAGGATAAACGCACGTTATTTGGCGCACCGAAACCTGAACCTGGCACGAGCGCCACTTTCGCTTCGTCAAGCAACGCTTCGACAAACGCATCAACGTTTTCGTATCCAGTCATCGTCGCCGCTTCTTTTGCATTCGGGAACAAGTAAAATGCGCCTTGTGGTTTCACGCAAGAAAACCCTGGAATTTGAACGAGGCGATCGTAAATAATGTTTAAACGTTGTTCAAACGCTTGACGCATATGTTCTACTGGCTCTTGCGGTCCGCTATATGCGGCAATCGCTGCATATTGAGCAATCGATGTTGGATTCGATGTGCTATGGCTTGCTAAGTCTGTCATCGCACGAATGATGTCGGCATCGCCTGCTGCATAGCCAATTCGCCATCCTGTCATTGAATGTGATTTGGACACGCCGTTAATAATGATCGTTTGTTTTTTCAATTCCGGTGAAAGTTGCGCAATTGAAACGTGTTCATGTCCACCGTAAACGAGCTTTTCATAAATTTCATCAGAAACGATGAGAATGTCGTGGGCTACGCATACTTCACCGAGCGCCTGTAGCTCTTCTTTCGTATAAATGACGCCCGTTGGATTGCTTGGCGAGTTAATAATCACCGCCTTCGTCCGATTTGTTATTGCCTGTTTTAGCTGCTCCGGTGTAATTTTGAACTCGTTTTCTTCAAGCCCTTCCACGTAAACAGGGACGCCACCTGCTAGTTTTACTTGCTCTGGATAGCTAACCCAATACGGCGTCGGAATAATGACTTCATCGCCTTCGTCTAAAATAACTTGAAATAGCGTATAAAGCGCATGTTTTGCTCCAACACATACGATAATTTCCGACGGTTTATAATCGAGTTGTTGATCTTGTTGAAATTTTTTTATAATCTCTTGTTTTAACGTCGCTAATCCACCGGATGGCGTATATTTTGTATGTCCGTCGTACATCGCTTTTACAGCAGCTTCCATAATATGTTGAGGTGTATTAAAATCTGGTTCACCGGCACCAAGCCCAATCACATCGTGCCCTGCTGCTTTTAATTCTTTTGCTTTTGCCGTAATGGCAAGCGTTGATGACGGCGTTAATGCGGCGACGCGTTTCGCTAATTTCATACATCCTTCCCCCTCGTCAAATGATATCTTTTTAAAAAGGCCCCGTCTTCAAAACGAACGTAATAAAACGAGTAACGGTTTTGTTCGTCAATATATGTAATTTCCCAAAGCGGGATCCCTTTTTCCATTCCTAATTTTACAGAAATGACTGTTTTTGGACGATACGGCTTAACGGAAGATAACGCTTCTTGTTTCGTTATTCCTTCTGAAGCCCGATGCATCACAGCCACTTTCCCTTTTTCTGTCACCCAAACGATCCATTGTTCACCTTCATCATCTTTCCCTGTCACAATGACGTATACATCGTTTCCTCGATACGTATATACGTCAGTCACTTGAACAATTCCTTTTTTCTCCGCTTGTTTCACTGCACGTTGTTCGCTTTCATTTTTAGACGATACCGCCTCACTATATGCATGAATATATAGCGATAACGCAGCGAACAAAACGCACGCGAAAGCAATGATTATTTTTCTCACCCTCATCCCTTCTTACGTTCGATAAATCGTAAACACGGCCTTTTCTTTATTTTCTTCATCAAGCGCGAGCCCGAACATTAAGTCTTTTTCTTTTAACGTCCGATTTAAACAATCGACAATTTTGTATAAATCTGATGAGTATTCAACTTTTACAGTAGCTAATACTTCAATTTTACTTTCCACGATCCGATCCTCCATGCGCACAAATTTTGTTACTTATATCGTTTATTGCGAACGGAAACAATACAACTACACACCGATTTTAGTGTATAAACATCTTCATTGTAGCAACGGTTTCCTACATTGGTCAATTTGAAATAAAAAAAATTCCTATCGTACACACCGCGGGCCGAACGTTGGCCCTTTTTTTAAAACGTCATGACGTCATATTCGTGTAAATTACATTTCACAACAATCACTCCGAAACGATTCGTCTCATAACAGTCAATCCAAGCTGCGTACAACCGTTCAAGCAATCGCTCATTCGGCCAACTTCCGTGCTTTTTAAAGATGATAGCTACTTGCGGATCAACATGTTTTAAAAAAGATGTCCGCGGATAATCATAGAGGCCGAAATGAGCAATTTTCAATATGTTTACATCGCTAAGCGGCATCGTCATCAATGTTCGTTCGACATGATGATCAGCGTGCGCCATATATAAAAGGCGAAGCTGGCCATATTGAAGCGACATCGTCACATCCCCATGGGCAATATAGAGCGGCTGCATACGAAAATGCGGAAACGGCTCATACACTTTTTGTTCTTCCCATTCATTCACAATTTTCGGACCGTACGTTTGTTCAATCCATTTTACATTCCCCACATACTCTTCATCATCGCTCGTGAGGATGAGTTCATCAATTTCAGTAATATGAAAATGTTCAAACCATCTTTTTAGTTCCCGTTCTGTATGTGGGGCACCTGTATTGAACAATATCGTCTTTCCGCTTGCATGTTTAAATAACGTCGCTTCTCCGTTACTAAGCGGCAAAAAAATAATGGCCATTTCTTCTTCTTCAAGCATCATATCAATTTTTTGAATATGCTCTCCTGTCGTAGAAGGATGCATTAAACTATTGAGTAGCAAAAATAATAACGCCCACTGCAAAACCGCCCACTCCCTTCATCTACCCCTTTTATTTTTCACCGATGAAGGGAAAATTATAGCCACTCATTTACATGTTGTAAAAGTTCCGCAAGCGGCGCATGATATACACGGATAGGCGGTAAAGATTGCAAAAAATATTTACTGTATGATGCCGTTAATAAACGTTGGTCTAAAACGAAAATGATGCCACGATCTTCTTTTGTGCGAATTAATCGCCCGAATCCTTGTTTAAAGCGCAAAATCGCTTGTGGCAACGATAAATCGTAAAATGGATTGCCTCCTTTTGAACGAATATAGTCGCTTTTTGCCGCCATGACCGGATCGTCTGGTGGAGCGAAAGGTAAACGAACGATAACGACGCATGTCACTTCATCTCCCGGAAGGTCTACTCCTTCCCAAAAGCTACTTGTACCAAATAAAATCGCTTGCTCAAACTGTTGAAAATGGCGTGTTAATTTCGCAGCATTGCCTCCGCTTACTCCTTGCGCAAGCAATACAAATGATTGTTCATCATTGAGCTGTTTAGCAAATGCATACGTTTGTTTCAATAGCTCATATGACGTAAATAATACGAGCATTCGTCCTTTCGTATGTTTAGCGATGCGTATAATTTGTTGTGCCGCTTGCTCAGCGTATTGTTCAACAGTAGCTGAAGGAAACGTCGGCAAATCGGTCGGAACCATAAGCGCCGCTTGTTTTTCATATGAAAATGGCGACGGAATGGTGCGTGTAAACGGATAAAAATCGTCGAGACCAAGCCGCGCAATTATAAACGAAAAACGATTGTTTGTCGTTAACGTAGCGGATGTTAAAATGACGCTCCGCTTACGTGAAAATAGTTGATCTGCAAAAAACGGAGCTAAATCAAGCGGCTGTGAAATAACCGTAACCGCATTGACTGCCGCTTTTGTATCTACCTCTAGCCAGCGCACGATGTCATCATCGTCGCTCGTTAGTAAATGTTGTAACGTATATAAAACGTCTACAAATGTTGTAAAAGGTTTGACATCTTCTTTCGGAACATCGTTCATCATATGTGACAGTTGCTGTACATCGCTCATAATACGCATAAGCAATTCTATCGTCCCGTTCCATTCTTCCCCATACTCTTTCCAAGGAACGAAACGGTAACGTATGCGACCGTCCCCTTTTTGTCGGCGCAGTACGTAATGGCGAAGAGATTGAAACAGTTGATTTAGTTCATATTCCAAATCTCCAAGAAGCGAGCGAAGCGCACCCATTTGGTGCATCGTCGCCATATCGTTCATCCGCGTCCATAATAGCCGAACGTACTCATATGACACGTGCCGACCGAAAAAATGGGCAGCGACGTCTTCTAAATGATGCGCCTCATCGATAATAAGCTGTTCGTGTGGCGGCAAAAACTTTTCGTCTGCTGTTAAATCATGCATAACGAACGAGTGATTTGTAATAATCACATGTGCGTGTTTCGCTTTTTCTTTGGCGCGCACAAAAAAATCGTGCTCTTCATTTGTTTCATCGCTATGCACCTCTTCCCAAAATAGCGCGCCCCCTGCAGTTAAGTTTAATTCATCGACATCTCCTGTCTCCGTTTCCGTTAGCCAAACGAGCAATTGACATTTTGTCAAAGCGATATCGTAGTTTGTGTCGACATGTTTTAACGTACGAGCAAATTTTCGCACGCTAATATAGTTTCTTTTTCCTTTTAACATCGCGGTTGTAAATGAAAACGGAACGAGCTTAGCGACGCGTGGCAATTCTTTTTCAATCATTTGTTTTTGCAGTTGGAGCGTATGTGTGCTAATGACGACAGGGCGCTGTTGGGTTACTGCATAAAACGCTGCAGGAAGCAAATAAGCGATCGTTTTTCCAACCCCTGTTCCTGCTTCAATGAGCGCATGTTGACACGTTTGCAACGCTTCGTTTACATCGATCATCATTTGCTGTTGCCCGTCGCGATATTCAAATGGCGCAACAAACGGGTTTGTCGCAAGCCATTCTGAAAAAGACGGAACATGTTCATTCCGATCTTCATGTTTTGGTAAAAACCATGCTTTTAAAGCGACTCCTTCATATTCAACGACTGAGTCATCCGGTTGAACCGTGCGTTCTTTTTTTGCAATAAACTCGTTTAGCAAAGCGGTCAGCTCGCTTTTTAACGGTTGGCTATGCCGGCGGAGTTGCTTTAATGTCACAAGCGGTAAACGAGATAGCTTGCGAAGTAAAAAAAGAAGAAGTTGGGCAGTCGCTTCCGCGTCATAATTGGCTTGATGTGGCCGATCGTGCGCAAGCGACAACGATTCAGCTAAATGGCTAAGCTTATAACTTGATTGTGTCGGCATGAGAAAACGTGCGAGCTCTACCGTATCTAAAAGCCGACATGTCGGTGGTTGTACGCCGCTACGAATAAATTCCTCTTGCAAAAACGCCCAATCAAAATGAACGTTATGGGCAACAAAATAAGCTCCTTCCCATTTTTCAACAAGCATCGGTGCAATATGATGAAACGGAGGAGCATCGTGCACCATCGTATGATCAATGCCTGTTAACTGTTGAATAAATGGCGGAATGTCCCGTTCAGGCTGAATGAATGTTGAAAAACGTTCGCTAACTTTGTCGCCCTCGATGACGACAAAACCAATTTGAATGATGCGATCTTCTTTTTTCGGGGCATTTCCTGTCGTTTCAATATCGACGACGACAAAGCGATCATTCATATTTCTCCACCTCGCATGTGTATCACAAATAAAAAGAGGCGGCATGGCTCCCGTTATAAAACGGTCGCCGCCGGCTCTTGAACAATAAGCTCTTTAATGCGATTATGCTCGTCCATAATCGCGATTTTCGGACGGTGTGAAGCTACTTTTTCTTCTGGTACGAGCACATATGAAATGACGATAATGACATCGTCTTTTTGAACGAGACGAGCAGCTGCCCCATTTAAGCAAAATACACCGCTCCCTCTTTCTCCTGGAATAATATATGTTTCAAATCGTGCACCGTTATTGTTATTTACAATTTGCACTTTTTCGTTTGGAACCATGCCGACTGCATCTAAAATATCTTCATCGATCGTAATGCTGCCAACATAGTTTAAATTCGCTTCCGTTACGCGAGCACGGTGAATTTTAGCGTTCATTAATGTGCGAAACATGATGTTTCCCCCTTATTGTACGTTCATAACGATATTATCAATCAAACGAGCGTTTGTAAACCGCACAGAGAGCGCAATAATGATATTTCCTTGTAACGTTTGAATTGGCTTTAACTCAGGATACGAATAAATTTCAACGTAATCAATCACACCGCTTGTATGTTGTTCGATATGATGTACAATGGCTTGTCGTACCTTCTCTACGTCGCGTTCTCCCGCTTCGATGAATGCTTTTCCTTTTTGTAAAGCAGCATATAATGCAGGAGCTTCTTGTCGCTCCCGTTCGCTTAAATACACGTTGCGCGAGCTTTTAGCAAGTCCGTCCTCTTCACGAACGGTCGGAACAGCAATGAGCTCAATCGGAAAATGAAAATCTCGAATAAGCCCATCGATCACAGCGACTTGCTGCGCATCTTTCATTCCGAAATAGGCACGATGTGGCATGACGATGTGAAATAGTTTCGTCACAACCGTCGCCACACCATCAAAATGACCTGGGCGCGATTTTCCACAAAGCACATCGACGCGCTCATGCACTTTCACCGTCACAGATGGCTCGTGTGGGTACATTTCATCGACTGATGGATAAAAAACAATGTCGACGCCCGCCTGTTTAGCCATTTCACAATCGCGTTCAAAATCGCGCGGATAACGATCGAAATCTTCATTTGGTCCAAATTGGAGCGGATTGACGAAAATGCTTAAAACAACGATGTCATTTTCTTGGCGTGCTCGTTGTAATAATGCGACATGCCCTTCATGTAAATAACCCATCGTCGGTACAAAACCGATTGTTTTTCCTTTTTGTCGTTCAGCAATGATATGCGCTTGCATTTGCTTAATTGTTTCGATGATAACCACCTTATTTCCCTCCATACAATGCAATCCATTGTTGCTCATTCATCGTAAATGATTGTTCATCGCTCGGGAATTGACGTGTTTTGACGTCGGCAACATACTCCGCAAGCGCTTGTTGCATCGTTTGTTGAACGTTCGCATATTGTTTAACAAACTTTGGCACACGGTCTACACCATATCCAAGCACATCGTGATAAACGAGCACTTGTCCGTCAGTACCAACTCCCGCTCCAATGCCAATCGTCGGAATGGTTAGTTGTTTCGTGATCGCCTCTCCAAGTTGTTTCGGCACACATTCTAACACGAGCGCAATCGCTCCTGCTTGCTCACACGCTTTCGCTTCTTCTAAAAGACGCTTTGCACTTTCGGCATCTTTTCCTTGCACTTTATATCCTCCTAATACGCCGACCGATTGTGGCGTTAAGCCAAGATGGGCAACAACAGGAACTCCCATTTCTGTTAAAGCAGAAATCACTTGTAATGCTGTGCCTGCTCCTTCGACTTTTACAGCATTTGCACCTGATTGTTGCATGATCGCTTTTGCATGTTGCAATGCGTCGTTCACCGTACTATAGGACATAAAAGGCATGTCTGTCACGATAAACGTATTCGGCGCACCACGTCGAACCGCTTTCGTATGATGAATCATCTCTTCAACGGTGACTGGGATCGTTGAGTCGTATCCTAATACGACCATGCCGAGCGAGTCGCCAACTAAAATCATATCAACCCCGGCGGCTTCAGCAAGCTTGGCTGACGGATAATCGTAAGCAGTCAGCATAACGATTGGCTCGTGATTTTTTTTCATGCGAAGAAAATCTAATTTTGTTTTCATATACATCCTCCTCTCATATGCAGAGGAAATGGATAAAAAAAGCCTTCTTTCTGCCAAAATCGAGAAAGAAGGACTTTTTGTTTCGCTCCATCCCTCTGTCCCCGTCCGCTTCATCGGATCAAGGCAGAAACCATGTTAAACATATCGTCTGCGTGGTGCAGTTCTTACAAAGATACTGCCCAATTTCAACCGCTTTCATTTTAACAAATATTTCGAAATTTTCCTACTGTTTTTTTATTTCAATGTCCGCTGAGTAGACGTAATGGATCGCTCCGTCTTCTGTTTGTACTTTTAATGTCCCGGAATCTGTAATGCCGAGTGCAACACCGCGAATCGCTCCATTTAGCGTACGCGCTACAATTTGTTGACCAATCGTTACGGAATAACCTTCCCATAACAGTTTAATGGGTAAAAATCCGTGTTGTAAATATTGTTCATATAACTGTTCTAATTTTTGTAATAACGTTTGAACAATTTTCGGTCGATGAAACGTTCGTCCTGTTTCAATCGCAAGCGACGTCGCAATCGAAGCAATATCGCTCGGAAATTGTGTTTGATTGACGTTCATGCCAATGCCGACGATGACTGCTCGCACTTGATCGGGATCCGCTTGCAATTCTGTTAAAATGCCCACAACTTTTTTCCCGTTGATTAATACATCGTTTGGCCATTTAATGTCCGGTACGATATTTGTTACTTCTTGAATCGCTTGGGCAACCGCAACAGCAACTAAAAGCGTCAGCTGAGGTGCTTGTTGTGGTGGAACGGACGGACGTAAAATAATGCTCATCCAAATGCCTGTTCCTTTCGGTGAATGCCATGACCGGTTTAAACGTCCTCTCCCTGCTGTTTGTTCCTCGGCAATGACAATCGTTCCTTCTTCGGCACCTTCGTGCGCAAGTTGATGGGCTAATTGTTGCGTTGACGGCACGCTTTCTTGATCGTATACGTTCCAACCAAAACGTTTCGTTTTTAAACCAAGTTGTAATTCATTCGCGTTTAGTTTGTCAGGCATTTGTTTTAGACGATAGCCGAGCCGTCGAACCGCTTCGACCTCAAACCCTTCTTTTCTTAAGTCTTCAATATGTTTCCAAACCGCGGTTCGTGAGCAACCGAGCTGTTCGCTAATTTTTTGTCCCGATAAAAATGACTCTCCTGCTTCTGTAAATAGTTTCAGCAGTTGTTTTCTCGTTTCTGATTGCACACCGCCCACTCCTTTAACTTCTCTTTCTCATTTTCCACTTGACGATGCAGCACGGCACGCTCCATATTTTCAATCATTTCAGCTAACCACGGACCAGATTTTCTTTCAAATAATGCAAGCAAATCGTGACCGTTGATCGCAAGCTCTTTCCGATCGCGAATCGGCAGCGCTTCCCACTGTTTCATTAACAGAGACACATGCGGTTCGTCACCATAAAGCGCTGCGCGTGTACGCTCGATATGCGGAATATACGGTCCGTACTTATACAGCGCATCGATTGTCCAATCCTCAAAGGAGCGAATATGTTCGAGCGCTTTTAAGCAAATCGACACGTCGCGAATGAGGTGGTTCGGCAATTTCCATTTTTTCAATTGTTGGTTTTGAAAATGAGCGACAGATGCTAATCGCGCCCACGCTTCAATGCGATGAGCTGGCACAAGTGGAGAAGCCCCTAGTTGAGCGAGCTCTCCTTTTTTCGTCGCAAGCTCAGGCAAGTACAAAAATAAATTCGTTTCGATAAAAAGCTCGATCGCTTTAGACATAAATGGGCCGAGCAACAATTTTTCGAATTCAACCGCTATGCGCTCAACTGCAATATGTTGCAGTAAATGACCGTATTGCATGATCGCTTGTTTTGTGTTTGGCGATAAAGAAAAGCCAAGCTGACTAACAAATCGAAGCGCGCGCATCATTCGCAACGCATCTTCGTTAAATCGCTCGGCCGCATCGCCAACCGTTTCGATCATGCGTTGTTTTAACGCTTCGATTCCGCCAAACGGATCGATCATCTCGCCGTGTTCATTCATCGCAATGGCGTTCATCGTAAAATCCCGCCGCTGCAAATCTTCATAAAGCGAACGAACAAACGTGACGTCTTTCGGTCTTCGATAATCTTCGTAACGCCCCTCTTTTCGAAATGTCGTCACTTCATATGAAATCCCGCGCTCAATGACCATCACTGTTCCGTGGGCAATACCAACAGGAACGGTTTTCGGGAAGATGGCCATCACTTCTTGCGGATGGGCGGATGTCGCAATATCAATATCTCCGATTGGTCTTTGCAATATATAGTCACGAACGGCACCGCCGACAAAATACGCTTCATGCCCGTGACGTTTTAATGTTTCAATGACAGAAAGCGCCTGTCGAAATTGTTCGTTCATCATTCATCCCCTTTAAGTTGAAAATAAATGTGTTCATATTGTGCCACAATTCGTTCGGAATAAAATTTTTCATACACCGTTTCATACGCCTTTTGTCCCATCGTTTCCCGAAGAGCTTCATCCGTCAATAAGCGAACGGTATGATGCGCCGCTTCGTTTATATCACCGAGCGCACATAAAAAGCCGTTTTTTCCATCTTCAATTACTTCAGGAATGCCGCCAATCGCCGTTCCTACACAAGGAACGCGACATGCCATCGCTTCAAGCAAGACGAGACCGAAACTTTCTTTTTCTGACAATAACAATTTTACATCGCTCATGGAATATAACTCCGCTAAGTTTTCTTGCTTTCCTAAAAAGCGAACGTGGTCGCATAGTTTTAATTCTTTTACAAGGCGACAAACGACCGTCATTTCCGGTCCATCACCGACAAGAAGCAATTTCGCCGGGACTTGTTTCACGACGAGCGCAAACGTGCGAACGACATCGCATACCCGCTTCACTTTGCGAAAATTCGATACGTGAATGACCACTTTTTCATGCGGGGCGATGCCGTATTGACGCCGAAGTTCATCATTTCGCTGTTTGCTGTATACACGTTCATCAACGAAGTTGTACACCGTTTGAATAGGCTTTTGTACGTCAAGTAGCTCATACGTTTGAATGGCTAACGCATTCGATACCGCCGTTACCACATCTGATCGTTCGATACCAAATTTAATTAAGTCGCTTAATGACGGGTCGTATCCAAGAACGGTAATATCTGTCCCGTGTAGCGTCGTCACAATTTTTAAATGGTCGCCGACCATTTGCTTTGCTAAAAAGGCGCAAAGGGCGTGCGGAACAGCGTAATGTGCATGAATAATATCTAGCTGCTCCCGCTTTGCCACTTCCGCGATTTTACTCGCCAACGCTAAATCGTATGGCGGATATTGAAATACAGAATACTGATTGACTGTTACTTCATGATAATAAATGTTTGGATACACTTTATTTAGCCGAAACGGAATGCTTGAAGAAATAAAATGAATATCATGACCGCGTTCGGCAAGCATTTTTCCTAATTCCGTCGCAACGACTCCAGAGCCGCCAACCGACGGATAACAAACAATTCCTATTTTCAGTTTCATCGTTCTTCCCCTAACAAATCATGTGCAAGTATAAGTGGTTTTTTCGAAATAAATCCTTCCGCAAACGAAACACCTACTTCTTTTCCGAACAATCGCTCGCGGCTTTCAACGGTTTCAATATAGCCGTTTGTTAACGGCGTGTCAACTGAACCGCTCATTCGTTCAAACTGACTTTCGTACGCCCGTAAACTCGCCAATTTTTTGTCGATCGTATCGCTAATATCAATAACAAACTGAGGACGATGAAAGCCGTTAATCATATAAAAATAAACCGCTTGCACACGATGAGGAGGAAGTTCTCCGTAACGGCGAATAGCGGCTGAAAACACCGCTTCTTCCACTAACTTCGCACATTGCCCATGATCGGGATGGCGATCTTCCCAATATGGTGCAAATACGATGCGCGGCCGATACGTACGAATGACAGTCACGATCGGATCAATATGCTCTTTTTGGATCGTTAATCCACGATCAGGAAGTTGTAGCTGTATACGCGTGCGAACGCCGAGAATGTCGGCTGCCCGCTTCGCCTCTTGTTGCCGAGTATGTATCGTTCCGTTCGATGAAAGTTCCGCTAGCGTCAAATCGCATATGCCGATGTCATACCCTTGTTGAGCGTATTTCGCAATCGTTCCGCCCATTCCGATTTCTACATCATCTGGATGAGCGCCAAACGCTAACATATGCATCATTCTTTTCCTCGCTTCACAATATTTCGCCATGCAAAATCGCCGCGCTCTAAGCCGTGTATGAGCACCTCTGCTGTTCCCATGTTCGTCGCTAGCGGAATGGCATACACGTCACAAAGGCGGATGAGCGCGCTCACATCCGGCTCATGCGGTTGGGCAGTCAATGGATCACGAAAAAAAATCACCATATCCATATCATTATTTGCGATCATCGCACCTATTTGTTGATCGCCGCCAAGCGGGCCAGATTGAAAGCGATGGACAGAAAGACCCGTCGCTTCTTGAATGCGCAATCCTGTCGTACCTGTTGCATATAACTCATGTTCAGCTAAAATGTGTTGATATGCCGTCGCAAATTGTACCATATCTTCTTTTTTCTTATCGTGCGCAATTAATGCGATTTTCAATGTCCTCGCCTCCTTATTCAATTAAATGCTCTAATCCATATACGAGCGTTTCTAGCTTCATCACCGTTTCAACAGAAAAGCGAACGCCTGACATAAACGATGCGCGGTTAAACGAATCATGACGAATGGTGAGCGTCTGTCCATCGCCACCAAAAATGACTTCTTGATGCGCCACAAGCCCCGGCAAGCGAACACTATGAATGCGCATGCCATCATATAATGCACCGCGAGCACCTTCGATCGTCTCTTTTTCCGCATGATGCCCTTGCATAAACGAAGAGCGTACTTGCTGAATGAGCTGAGCTGTTTTTAACGCTGTACCGGATGGAGCATCAAGCTTTTGATCGTGATGAAGTTCAATGATTTCTACGTGAGGAAAATATTTGGCCGCCATTTGCGCAAATTTCATCATTAAAATGGCACCGATCGCAAAGTTTGGCGCAATAATCGCACCTATTTTTTTCTCTTCCGCTATTTTTGTTAAACGTGCTAAATCATCTTCTGTAAATCCTGTCGTGCCAACAACAGGTCGAACGCCATAACGCAATGCTATTTCTGTATGACGTTTTCCCACTTCCGGCGTTGTCAAATCAATGAGCACATCGGCTTGTACCGTTTGCAAGCACCGTTCTAAATCTGTAAAAATTGGCGCTTCTATCGCAGGAAAGCCGTCAAGTTCCGCTAACGTTTTTCCTTCGTTCATTCGGTCTACAACCGCCACAAGTTCAAAATGTTCTGTATGATGAACGAGGGAAACAGCTTCTCGTCCCATTCGTCCACGTGGTCCAGCAATGACAATTCGAATCATCGTTCCTCTTCCTTTCTTGTCCAACGATCGCGATCTCGCGTTTGAAATTTATGCATGACCGCATCATGTGCTTCTTGTAAATCGATATGTAACGAATTCGCCATGCATATAAGGACAAACAATAAATCACCTAGTTCTTCTTGAATCGTTTTTTCTTGCTCCGTTTTCTTTTTTGGTTTTTCTCCATAATAATGGTTGACTTCACGAGCGAGTTCCCCCAATTCTTCCGTTAAACGGGCGAGCATCGCTAGCGGGCTAAAATATCCTTCTTTAAACTGTCCAATGTATTCGTCCACTTCTTGTTGCAGTTGTCGCATCGTTTTTTCCATGACTTTCACCTCTTACATTCATGTTAGCTAAAAGTGGGACGTTTGACAAATGTTTTTGACGGGTATGATCACATTCCTCTATAATAAAAAACGCAGTCATATTCAAGGGGTGAAGTTGATGAAGCTGAAAAATGTAGCATTTATTTTACTAGGCTCGGCTATTTTTGCGTTTGGACTTGTCCATTTCAATATGGAAAATAAATTAGCAGAAGGCGGGTTTACAGGGATTACCCTTCTTTTATACTTTTTGTTTGGGATCGATCCTTCGATTTCGAACTTAGTATTGAATATTCCTCTCTTTTTTATCGGGTGGAAATTGCTCGGACGGACGACGTTTTTTTATACGATTCTCGGAACGGTTAGTTTATCTGTCTTTCTTTGGATTTTTCAACGATACGGATTTCACATTCCGTTAAATAACGACCTCACATTAGCCGCTTTGTTTGCTGGTGTTTTTATCGGGGTCGGTCTCGGTATTATTTTCCGCTATGGAGGAACAACAGGCGGTGTCGATATTATCGCTCGGCTCGTTTATAAATATAAAGGCATTAGTATGGGAAAAACGATGTTTCTATTTGACTCGTGCGTCATTTTTCTCTCGTTGCTTACGTATTTACCTTATCGTGAAGGGATGTATACGCTCGTTGCGGTGTTTGTCGGTGCGCGCGTCATCGACTTTTTACAAGAAGGAGCATACGCAGCAAAAGGGGCAACCATTATTTCTGAAAAAAGCGACTTAATTTCCGAAAAAATTATGACAGAAATGGAACGAGGGGTTACGATTTTAAAAGGAATCGGCTCTTACACAAAACGTGAACGAGATGTTTTATATTGCGTCGTAGCGAAAAACGAATTATCCCGTTTAAAAGCGATCATCACGTCCGTTGATCCGTATGCGTTCGTTGCGATTAGCGATGTGCATGATGTGCACGGTGAAGGATTTACGTTAGATGAAAATAAACAACCGCTACATGAATAAAAGCGTCCGATGTTGGACGCTTTTATTGTTTATCCCTTACCATTTTTCGTTCTTTTTCACCACGGTATTTTCGCCACCCTACATACGTTAACGTCATCACGATCATGCCACCGATCGACGTCATCACCCACCAAAGTGAAGGAAGTGCCGTTTCTTTTTTTCCGTCCGCAAACAACGCTTGTAAATCTTCTTCCATTTGCCGCAACTCTTTCATTCGCTCTGTTGCATGCAATTGACGAAAAGCAGGCGCTTCCAAAAGAGAAATATGGGCAGATACACGTTGTACTTGTTCACGATCACCGTTAATTTTCACGCTCGGTTCAATGAGTTGGTATTGTTGTAAAAATTGATGAAACGCTTGTTGAAACGATTGTTCGTCTTCTCGCTCCATCGCTTGTTTCATCTTGTCAAACGCGGACATGACAACATTTTTCATTTCTTTCCAAAGAGGTTGATGTTTAGCGTGAACAGCATCGACCGCAAGCCGAAATTGTGTCAATTGGTTGATTCGTTGTTCCATCGGTACACTCGATGCTGTGACCGCTTTCAACGCTTCTTCGTGTGTAGCTGTTAACACATATATAACATCCATCGAATGAATATCTTCACGAAACAATGTGAATTGTTGTTCAAAGTATTCCAATAACTGCTTTGCTTCTTGCAAACGGTCATTTTTTGTTAGCTGAAGCGCTTCGTCAGAAATTTGATCTAGTTTGTCCCATTCATGACCGGTTGCATATACTGTATACGGAAATAAATAAATGATGATAAACATCACGACGAGTCGAATGCGCATCTCCTTGTCCCTCCTTACGATCTTACTATTGAATATATGACCGCAAAAAGAGACATAGACCATGATTTATCGCCGATGTGAAAAAATGTACGCAACGGCAATAGAAGCGATGCTGAGCCAAAACGTAAAGTAGCCGATTTGTGACGTATATTGCGCTAACATGTGATATTGTGGCATCATGCCAAACACGTAATCAATGACGTCGTTATGCAACGTCCAAATGGCTGCGACAACAACATGAACGAACGACATGCGATAGTGTGGAGCATACAACAACGCTTGCACCGCCATCGCTCCGTGCGAGATAACGAGCATCCACCCTGCAAAGCCGAGCTGGCCAGTCACAACAAATACAAGCATATTCATCACAACCGCCCAAATGCCATATTTCACAAGCGTCACAACGGCTAATGCTTCCATAAACGGCCAATGCGTATGACGAAGCCACGCCATTAAAACAAATACGAAAAATAAGCTCGCTGTCGGACTATCTGGGACAAACGGAAGAAAGATCGTTGGCGTTTCCGACAATTGCGGTCCGTACCATATGTAACCGTAAATCGTTCCAATGACATTCACGATTAACAAAAGCATAAGAAACGACCGATGCATTAACAAAGTACGTATGTGTAGCATATATTGACCTCCCGTATGTACAAAAAAGCTGACTGATGTTCAGTCAGCTTTTACACATTATTCTGCTTTTAAACCAGCGACAAACTCTGCAAGTTTTTGCAATTCTTCATCTGTGCCTTTGAAAATCCCGCCTGGCATGCCACCTTTACCATTTTTCGCAATGTCAGCAATTTCTTCTGGAGATAATCCTGTGCCAACGAGCGATGGTGCTGCCGGACCTCCTTGCAAGTTTTCACCGTGACACGTTAAACATGTATTTGCTTCTAAAATTTTATATCCTTCTGCATTTTTGTCAATGTCTACTTCCGCACGAATTTTTCCTTGTTCAGCCGCTGCTTCCCAGTCGTGCGTGACGACAGATTCCCATGTTAAGAAAATGATTGCCGCGAGCGTAAGCAACATCATTCCGACAGCAACTGGACGTTTTGATGGACGACGCTCTGGACCACGATCTAAAAACGGTGCAAGCAATAACGCACCAAATGCAAGTCCAGGAATAATAATCGCTCCAACAACTGTATATGGACCAGATGCAAATGAGTACTTCAATAGTTGGTATAAGAATAAGAAGTACCAGTCTGGAAGCGGAATATAACTTGTATCTGTCGGATCCGCAATTCGCTCAAGCGGCGACGGATGCGCAACGGTTAAACATAAAAAGCCGATTAAAAAGACGGAGCCGACCATCCATTCTTTTAATAAAAAGTTCGGCCAAAACGCCTCTGTTTTCCCCGGATATTCGGAATAGTCTTTCGGAATGTTCGGCTTGCGCATTGCAGGTACGCGCGAGTCGCCGACAAATTTCATCCCTTTTCCGCGATGCATAGCGTTCCCTCCCTTATGCTAAATTTTACAGTGGACCAGAAATTCCTTGTTTTCGAATCATTAAGAAGTGTGCAGCCATTAATCCTAATAACGCTCCAGGCAAGAAGAAGACGTGAATCGCAAAGAAGCGCGTTAACGTTTGTGCCCCAACGATTTCGTGATGACCTGCTAATAACGTTTTAATCGCTGGACCGATGACTGGTGTCGCTTCAGCAATTTGCAATCCTACTTTTGTCGCAAAGAGCGCTTTCATATCCCAAGGTAATAAGTAGCCTGTGAAACCAAGACCCATCATTACCATAAAAATAAGTACGCCAACGATCCAGTTTAATTCACGTGGCTTTTTGTAAGCACCTTGGAAAAATACGCGCAACGTATGTAAAAACATCATCACAATAACGAGACTTGCTCCCCAGTGATGCATGCCGCGCACAATTTGTCCAAATGCTACTTCGTTTTGTAAGTAATAAACAGATTCCCAAGCGTTTTTAATATCTGGTACGTAATACATCGTTAAAAACATACCAGATAAAATTTGAATGACTGTCACGAAAAATGTTAATCCACCAAAGCAGTAAACAAACGCAGAAAAGTGATGCGCAGGGTTTACGTGCTCTGGCACTTCATGGTCTGCGATATCGCGCCACAAAGGCGTAATATCTAGCCGTTCGTCAACCCAATCATAAATCTTATTAAGCATGTATTACGCCTCCCCTCGTGGTTTCGCTTTCCCTAAATACAACGTGCCATCTTTTACTTCGTATTCGTAACGGTCTAATGGAGCTGGTGGTGGCGTGTTTGGCACGTTCGTTCCGTCCTTTTCATATAAACCGTAGTGACAAGGACAGAAGAAACGGTTCGGATTGCTTTTTTCACCGTTCCAGTTCACCGTACAGCCAAGATGTTTACAAATTGGTGATAGCGCAACGATATCCCCTTTTTCATCTTTAAATACCCAAGCCGATCTTGGCTCTTCTGATTCGTACCACGCGTCTTTTACTTTTACTTTAAAGTCAAAGCGCTGTGGCTCTGTCGTGATGTCTTTCACTTGGGCAACTGCAACCATATCTTGCCCAGCTTCTTCTTTCAAGATTGGATCTAAGGCAAAGCGCACCATCGGTGATAAAATGCCAGCTGCCATAAATCCACCTACACCTGTTAACGTGTAGTTTAAAAATTGCCGTCTTGACACGCGATGCTTTTTCTCGCTCATCGTTTTCCCCCCTCTATGCGAAGTTAAGTCCATCCGGACGAATTGTTATAACACATATATAAAACTAGGACAACCTAATGATATATCATGTTTCCACCAAGGTCAATATAATGATAGTGTAAACGCTATCTAATTTTTTAACGTCCATTTTGCGACTAACGCATCCATCACTTGTTCCACTTGTTGACGAACAACTTTTTGCTTATATGCTTCATCTGCATGTTCAAGTGGAAGCGCTGGCACATAAATAAACGACTCATCAGCGATGTCTGCATGTGAAGTGACAAAACATACATGCTGAAATCCCGCTTGTTTAAGTACGTTTGTCCATTCATGCACGCGCGCTTGTATTTGTTCTTGCACGAAATATGTCAATGGTGGAAATAACATCACCCTCCCTTTAAACTGTCTTTCTACTTCATTTGTAATAAACAACGTATGCTCGCTCATTTCAGCAAACGCTTTCATGCTTGTGCTTCCTATCGGTATACACGGAACGAGCGCTGTATCAACATACTCTTTTGCTTGATGATACATGTCCACATCTTTTGCTGTCCATTTCATTCAAATCACTCCTTATGTTTCCATCTTACACGAAATGTGTATGTATTTTTTTGAACATTTTGTGACAAATATACATCATAAAAAGCGTTGCGAAACCACAAGGTTAACGCAACGCTTTTAATTGTTCAGTCAGCTCGCGAAATTTTTGTTCATCTTGCTGATCAAGCGCCTCGTCAATTAATCGCATAATTTTTTGCCGTTGGAAATGTTGAATCGATTGATGAACGATTGTTTCCACCAGCTGTTCATCTTGTTTATTCACCCGCTTTGGCATGTACGGATTTTCTTCAAGCACCGCCACATATTGTGGCGAATGAAAAGCACCGCGAAAATTTAGTTGAATGAAAATATCTTCATCGCGGTTTAAACGAATGTCATGAAACGATTTTTCTGCATCCGTCGTAATGACGTTTTGCTTATAAAACCGAAACGGTACGTCGTCGACACAATGCGTCGACATCATCATGCCGCGCGGGCAATATTCAGCATGTTCTACAAAATGCACTTTTTCCATCAGCGCATCATGGCTAAGTAAATAGTTTAAAATCCATACACATTCGCGCCGTTTTAATTGGTAATTATTCAAAAACCAGCGCACGAACTCTTTTTTCTCCCGGACAGAAACCATTCCCTTTCCCCCTTGCATCCGAATGACATCTTCATTCAAATTGCAACATCATGTGGGCAATCTCTTCGTTTGTCGGATCAATACGCAATAGTTGTTCAAATATGTCTTTCGCCTTTTCTCTTCTCCCCTCCTCAAATAAAAAATAGCCAAAATCATATAAAAAGTTTGGGTCATCTTTAAAAAAAGTATATGCCTCTTCATAATGATTTAATGCCTGATCATACATTTCAAGCTTTTGCTTCGCTTTCGCAAGCTCCCACTCAAATTGCGGATCGTATTCCCCTTGATCGAGCGCTTGTTGAATGATACGAACGACATCTTCGTACCTTTCTTCATGAAACAGCAAGCTTGTCTGGATGAACAACGCTTCTAAATAGCCCGGATCGATATGAAGCGCTTGTTCGATATACTCGATCGCTTCTTCTCGCTTCCCAAGCTTCAACGCAATTTTTCCAGCATATACAAGCAATTCTTTATTCCATTCATCAATGGTTAACCCTTCTTTTGCTATTTCGTAACTTTGTTGTATATCTCCTTCTTGTTCATACGATTTTGCTAAAAATAAATAAAGCGGCACGTATTCGCGATCAAGCGCCTTTAACTCACTTAGTTTGGCAATCGCTGTTTTATATGCTTCCGCTTGATATGCCGTAAATCCGTATTGGAATAACGTGTGAGCATCGAAACGTTCATTTAATGCTTGTTCATAATAAACCATCGCTTGTTCAAATTCACCTAGCAAACTATAGGCTTCCGCCATACGTTGAGCAAGCACTGTGCCTGCCATCGTTTTTGTTTGCTTCATGACTTGCTCATAATACGGCAAGCTTTTTTGATATTGTCCGCTCGTAAAATATAGCTCAGCTAACGCAAATTGAACAAGTGGTTCGTTTGGCATTTTTTCGTACGCTTTTAATAGTTTTTGTTCACTTACTTCATCTAATCCTTGCATTTGATAAAGATCCGCCATTAGCAAGCATGCGCGCACGTAATACGGATCGTCTTCTTCTATATCAATCAACAACTCAAGCGCTTCTTCCTCTTTATCCATTTCTGTATATATTTCTGCTAAAAAAAGTTGCAATTCACGTTCATCTGGATAGCGCGCAAGCAGCAGGTGAACGAGCGCTTCTGCTTCTTCTAAAAACCCCCATGAAAACAAGTGATCCGCTAGCATATATCGCTCTTCATCGCTTCCGTTTTGTTTCACTTGCTCCACAAGCGCTAACGCACGTTCAACGTCACCTTGCTCAACAAGTTGCACGATTTCATCTAGTTTTCCCATCAATCTCACCCTTATCATTCATATCGTCACGCTTTATCATACCATCGAACAAATAAGCATGCAAAAAAAGAAGCTGATCCATGATCGAATCAGCTTTGTAACATGCGGAGATGGTCAAAAAACGTCGGATATGACACCGCAATCGCTTCCGGACGTTGAAGAGTAACATGTCCTTTTGTGATGCACGATGCGATCGCTAACATCATGCCGATGCGATGATCGCCATAACTATCGACGAGGACATCGTTCGCATGTAGCGGCGTTTTCCCATGAATAATCATTCCGTCTTCTGTCGCTTCAATGTGTGCGCCAAGCTTTCGCAATTCAGACACGACCGTCGCAATTCGATCTGTCTCTTTCACTTTCAACTCGCTCGCATCTGTAATGACTGTCGTTCCTTCTGCTTGCGTCGCCAAAAGAGCAATAATTGGAATTTCATCAATTAATCGAGGAATGATGTCACCACCAATATGCGTTGCCTTTAACGTCGATGTGCGAACAGTAATGTCAGCTACCGGTTCACTTTCTTCGTGGCGAACATTTTCAATGGAAATGTCTGCTCCCATATTTTTCAACACATCAATAATCCCTGTGCGCGTCGGGTTTATTCCGACATGCTTTAGCGTAATTTCGCTGTTTGGAACGATCGCACCAGCCACTAAAAAGAAAGCTGCTGAAGAAATATCTCCCGGCACTTCTATATCGATCGCGCGAAGCGTTTGCCGTCCTGTAATAGAGACGCTCAATCCGTCCACACACACCTCTGCACCAAATGCCCGCAACATTCGCTCGGTATGATCGCGCGATTGGTGTGGTTCGATTACTGTCGTCGTTCCGTCCGCATGCAATCCTGCAAGCAAAATGGCCGATTTCACTTGCGCGCTTGCAACTGGGGAATGATATGTGATGGGCTGGAGTTGTCCGCCACGTATCGCTAACGGTGTATATCTTCCTTGTTCCCTTCCATCGATGTGTGCGCCCATTTGTTTTAACGGTTTTGTGACACGATCCATCGGCCGTTTAGCAATCGAATCATCCCCAATTAAACAAGCATGAAACGGACAAGCAGCTAAAATCCCTAACAATAAACGGGTAGTTGTACCTGAGTTGCCGACGTTTAATATATGTGTAGGTTCTTTTAAGCCGTCGATTCCTTTTCCTTCAATGATCACTTCATTTCCTTGTTGCGTAATGGCTACACCCATTTTCCGAAAACAATCGATGGTGCTTAAACAATCTTCCCCTGTTAAAAAGTTGGTCACCCGTGTCGTTCCATTCGCCAATGCTCCAAACATAACGGCACGGTGAGAAATGGACTTATCACCTGGAACAGCAATTTCTCCTCGTAATGCATGGACATTTGTTTTTAAATTCACAATCTCACCCTCTTTTACACAACATACGTTTCGTAGTTCGTATTCGCTTCGATGCAATGTTTCGCGCGTTGCCGATCATCGTCTGTTTGAAAACTTAAACGAAGCACGCCGTAAATATCTTCTCGCGTTTCAATGATGCGAATATTCGTAATGCTAATACGCTCTTTTGCCAAATAACCAGTAATTTCAGAAATAACCCCTGGATAGTCTGGCACATCAACATATAGATCGTAAAAGGAAGGAATCGCTCCTTTCGTTCGGACAGGCAACCCGTCGCGAAACTGTTTCGCGTCATGAAAGTATTGATAAATTCGTTCGCTATCCCCGTCAGCAACGTACGTACGAATTTTTTTCATTTCCTCTATCCAACGATCAAATAGCTGTAACAATTCGTCTTTATTATGTATGAAAATATCACGCCACATTTCTGGATTGCTAGAAGCTATGCGCGTAATATCACGAAAGCCGCCTGCTGCTAATCGACTCACAAGCTCATCTTCCCGTTCGTACTGTTGCGCTTGGTGAACGAGGCTTGCCGCAATGATGTGCGGAAAGTGACTAATGACGCCAGCAATGCGGTCATGCTCTTTTGGTGTTAATGTAACAAAGTGTGCTTTCGTTCCTTCAAGCCATCGCTTTAATCGCACTATATTTTCTTCTTTTACATGTTCTGTCGGTGTTAAAATGTAAAAGGCATTTTCGAACAAGTGGGCACGCGCAGCCGCAACTCCACTTTTATGTGAACCGGCCATCGGATGTCCGCCGATAAACGTGACTCCTTGTTCTAATAACGGCCATGCTTGTTTCACAATGCGCTCTTTCGTGCTTCCTACATCTGTTACAATGACGTGTGGTCGTAAAGGAAGATCGACTAATTCAAGAAGCAGTTGCTCCGTTTGGGCAACAGGTGCAGCAAGCACGATGACATCCGCCTCACAAGCAGCATGAGCAAACGACGGTACCGCTTCATCAATCACGCCAAGTGAGCGAGCCAAACGCAACGACTCGCCTGATACATCATATCCAATCATTACCGCGTCCGGATGCGCTCGCTTGATCGCAAGCGCAATCGAACCTCCAATTAAGCCAAGACCGGCAATTAAGACGTTTCCTCGCAAAGTTTTTCCCTTCTTTCTTTCAACATGTTTGTTAACGCTCGGATGATCGTTTCGTTTTGTTCTGCCGATCCGACTGTAATGCGCACAGCTGTCGGAAAACCGAGAGCGCATCCTGAACGTACAATGATGCCACGTTGAAGCAAATACGTAAACACTTCATCACCGCTAAAGCCAAAATCAATTAAAATGAAATTTCCCTCAGACTTGTAGTAACGCAAACCGTGTTGATCGCAAAAAGAATAAAATTGGTTTAACCCTTGTTTATTTTTTTGGACACATTGTTGAATAAATGTTTGGTCGTTTAATGCGGCCAATGCAGCGACTTGCGCAAGGCGAGATGTATTAAATGGCTCGCGTGCCGGCTCCATCGCTTGTAACATATGCTCATGTCCAATGCCATATCCGATACGAAGCGCGGCTAATCCGTATGCTTTTGAAAACGTGCGTAAAATCATCATATTTTCATATTGTTGAAGCAAAGAAACGGTATTTGGATAGTCATCCGCTTGCACGTATTCATAATACGCTTCATCGACAACGACGAGCACATGTTTAGGTACTTTGTCTAAAAATGCACGCAAAGAAGCGTCATTGACATACGTACCTGTCGGATTGTTTGGGCTGCAAATCCAAACGACGCGCGTATCATCGTCGATCGCTTCAAGCATCGCTTCTAAATGATGATGTCCGTCTTGAAGCGGAATTTCACGCACTTCTGCCCCTTCGATGATCGCATTATGACGATATTGAGGAAACGTTGGTGTAGCCATCACCGTGTTCGTTCCTTTTTGCAAAAATGCGCGACAAATGATTTGAACAACTTCATCCGAACCGTTTCCAAAAATGAGTTGCTTTTCATTGACGCCAACATGCTTAGCGAGTGCCTCGCGCAACGATCGGCTATATCCGTCAGGGTACAACGCCAAATGAGCAAGCTCGGCAGTGATCGCTTGTGGAACGAGCGATGAGCAACCGTACGGATTTTCATTTGATGCTAACTTAATGACTGTCTCTAATTGATATTCGCGTTTTACTTCTTCAATCGGTTTGCCCGGTTGATACGGCTTTAGTTGTTTTAGTTGTTGTTTCACTTTCATTTTTTCTCACCCTCATTTTCAATGGTTCAATGAGCGAAGCGACATATTGCGAAAAAACACGAAGCGCCTCTTGACGCGTATGCACGTCGTTTAATTCGTCTTGAAGTTGTTCAATTTTTTGTACAATGGCGCTGCCGATGACGATTCCATCACATACATGTTGAAGTCGCTCCACTTGTTCTGCCGTCGAAATGCCGAATCCGACGACAACAGGAACACGGCTATATGATTTCACTTGTTGCAAAAATTCGTGCAATTGTGTCGGTAACGAGTCCCGAACACCTGTGACACCTAATGATGAGACACAATATAAAAACGATTGTGCTTTCGATGCAATCATCGCGATGCGTTCATGAGACGTTGGAGCGACAAGCGAAATGTAAGGAATGTCGTACGTTTCGCCTAACGTTCTCATATGCTCGCTTTCTTCGAACGGCAAATCTGGAATGAGCACGCCGCTCGCACTGTTTTGTTGCGCTAAAGCAAAAAAGCGTTCTTCTCCTAATTGTAACACAGGATTATAATACGTAAAGACAATAATCGGAATTTTTACACCTTTTTTTCGCATTTGGCCGATGAGAGCAAGCGCTTTTGTTAACGTCATGCCATTTTTCAACGCCCGACTCGCTGCTCGTTGAATGATCGGTCCGTCTGCAAGCGGATCTGAGTAAGGGACGCCGAGCTCTAACATCGTTGCCCCTGTCTGTTCAAGAGCGATCGCTAAATCAACCGTCACTTCTTCACACGGATCGCCTGCCACGATAAATGGAATAAAATGTTTCATTTCTGTCCATCCCCTTCCAAATAGTTCATCACTGTCTGCACATCTTTATCTCCTCTTCCTGATAAACAAACAAGAATGATTTCCTCGCGTGAGCGAAGGGGAGCGATTTGAAACGCTTTGGCAAGCGCGTGTGCGGACTCGATTGCCGGGATGATCCCTTCCGTTTCTGCTGTCATTTGAAGGGCAGCGATCGCTTCGTCATCTGTGACACTTTCATAGCGGACGCGTCCAACGTGTGCTAAATACGCATGCTCCGGTCCGACACCCGGATAATCTAAACCGGCTGAAATCGAATACGGTTCTGTAATTTGACCGTGTTGATCTTGCAATACGTATGTGAGCGAACCGTGAATGACTCCTTTTGTTCCTTTTGTGATTGTGGCGGCATGTTCCGTCGTGTGCACTCCTTTTCCAGCCGCTTCAACACCGATACATTCCACGTTATCGTCTAAAAAGGGATGAAACATGCCGATCGCATTACTTCCGCCACCAACACAAGCAATAATTGTATGAGGAAGTTTTCCTTCTGCTTTTAACATTTGTTCGCGCGCTTCTTCTCCAATAATGCGTTGAAATTCCCGCACCATCATCGGATACGGATGAGGTCCAACGACAGAGCCAATCATATAAAAATGATCATCACAATGCTCGACCCAATAACGAATTGCTTCGTTTGTCGCATCTTTTAACGTACGATTGCCGCTTTTCACCGGAATGACTTGCGCACCTAGCAATTTCATGCGAAAGACGTTTAATGCTTGCCGTTTCACATCTTCTTCGCCCATAAATACTTTACACTCCATCCCAAAACGAGCGGCTACGGTCGCCGCCGCTACTCCATGCTGTCCGGCACCCGTTTCAGCGATAATTTTTCGTTTTCCCATTCGTCTCGCTAACAACGCCTGGCCAATCGCATTGTTAATTTTATGAGCACCTGTATGGTTCAAGTCTTCACGTTTAAAGTACATTTTCGCCCCGCCTAATCGTTCTGTCAAGTTTTTTGCAAACGTTAAAGCGGTCGGTCGTCCCGAATATTCATACAAATGACGCATATATTCAGCGTGAAACGAAGGATCCGCTAACGCTTCATATAATTGTTGTTCGATGTCAGCTAACGGACGCATTAATGTTTCAGGCACAAATTTTCCACCAAACATCCCAAAACGGCCACGTTCATTTGGTAATGTCAACATGTTTTCACCTTCTGTTCAATGGTTTTTATTTTTTGTTCACTTTTCCGCTCATTTTCTTCAATTCCGCTACTCATGTCTATCCCGAACGGCTCATACATCAACAACTGTTCGACGTTATCTGGTGTAATGCCTCCTGCAATGAAACAAGGTACACCTTGGCGAGTCGCTTCTTCCATGTAATAAGGAACAACGCGCCAATCAAACGAAATGCCTGTTCCGCCCCACGCTCCTTTCCGACCGCTATCAATAACAAAACCGTCCGCGATTCCTTTCCAAGCGCGCATATATGTCCACGCCTCTGGAGCATGATGAATGACTTTCCAAACAGGAAGTTGGAACGTTTCTTTTAATTGCTTTACCGTTTGTATCGTCTCCATCCCATGACATTGAATGATCGATAAAGGAACGTGCTCAAGAACAGAAGCGACAGACGTCGTTGTTGGATGAACGAAGACGCCAACAATTTGTTTCGTTTCCAGTTGAACGACAGATAGCCATCGCTGCACATCTTGCGGTTTGACCTTTCGCTTACTTTCAGCAAATACGAATCCGATATAGTCCGCCTCGCTTTTAGCGACAAGTTGTACATCTTGCAATGAGCGATTGCCACAATATTTTAAAACGGTCATACACAACGCTCCCCAAACAATTCATAAACAGCCGCCCGAACATCTGGCTTGCGCATGAGCGCTTCGCCGACGAGCATCGCATGTGCACCTGCTTGTTGTACGGTTTGCACGTCATCGAATGTGTGAATGCCGCTTTCACTCACAATGATGCAATTTGGTAGTAGCGGAACGATTTGTTTTGTTACATGAAGCGATGTGTGAAACGTCATTAAATCACGGTTATTAATGCCAAGCACTTTCGGTGTGAACCGTTTTAAAATGGCCTCTACCGTTTTCGGTGCATGCACTTCCACTAAACATTGCAGCCCCATCTCGTGCGCTTCTTCATATAATTCGTGTAAAAAACTTGGATCGAGCGCCTCGCCAATGAGCAAAATCGCATCTGCACCAATACGGACACTTTCAACAAGCTGTTTGCGATCGATAATGAAGTCTTTACGTAAAACGGGTATTTCAATATGTTTTTTCACCTGTGTGACGTATGAGCGGTGACCAGCAAAATATCGTTCATCCGTTAATACGGATACAGCATCTGCACCTGCTTGTTCGTATGCACGCGCAATATCAACAACATTCAGATGTTGTCGAATGACGCCTTTCGACGGAGATGTTTTTTTCACTTCCGCAATTAACCCTAAAAAGCGGCGCGGCTTTGCTAATGCGTCATAAAACGAGCGCCGAGAAAGTCGTTCGCACGGTTCAGGTAATTGTAACGCTGCCACTTCTTCTCTTTTCGTTTGCAAAATCGTTTCAAGCATACCGTTCACCTCTTAATCTTTGTAAATACGCATATGCACAGCCGTCCTCAATCGCGCGTTTTGCCATATTTACGCCATCTGAAATATGCGATACGACACCAGCGACATATAAAGCAACGCCTGCATTTAGTGCAACGACATGGGTTGCACTTTCATTCGCATCGTTGGCAAACACGCGCTCAATGAGTTGGGCACTTTCATCTACACTATGAACACATATGTCGGACAACCGCCCGCGCGGTAAACCTACATGTTCTGGAGCGATGACACGTTGAATGATCTGTCCGTGTTTTAGTTCAATCATTGTTGTTTCGGCAGCAATGCTACATTCGTCTAAGCCGTCGCGGCTTGTAACGAATACGGCATGTTCTGTTCCGATTCGCCGCAGCGCTTCCGCCATTTTTCGCGCATCTTTTTCACCATGTACACCGATCACTTGTCGTTTCGGTTGAGCTGGGTTAACGAGCGGCCCAAGCAAATTAAATACCGTTCGCATTTTTAAACTTTGGCGAACAGGGGCAACATGCTTCATCGCCTCGTGATAAAATGGAGCAAATAAAAAGACGAGTCGATGGGTACGCAACGCTTTTTTGGCTTCTTCTTCCGTCTTCGGCATCGGAATGTGAAAATGTTCAATGACATTTGCGCTTCCGCTTTTCGATGACACCGCCCGATTTCCATGTTTTGCAACCGCTACATCGAGCGAAGCAACAAGCAAAGCGACCGCTGTCGAAATATTAAACGTCCCTTTTCCGTCTCCGCCTGTTCCACACGTATCAATGACCGCTTCCCCAAGGGAAACTGTTTTCATTCGTTCACGCATCGCCTGAATAAAGCCGACAAGCTCATCGACCGTTTCACCGCGAAACCGTAATAAAGCTAAAAAAGCGGCCACTTGCTTTTCATCCACTTCCCCACTCATCATCGCATGCATCGCTTCATACGCCTCATGTTCCGTTAACGTTTCACGTCTAGCGCATTTATGCAACAACTGTTCAAACACGTTGTTCTCCCCCTTTAAATACGTGCTCTGCCAGCTGAATGGCATGAATGAGAGCGCTCGCTTTATTTCTCGTTTCTTTCCATTCTAGCTCGGGCAATGAATCAGCAACGACCCCCGCCCCTGCTTGCACATATGCCATTTTATTTTTTAACACCGCTGTTCGAATGGCGATGCACGAGTCAATATTTCCATCAAAGCCGATATACGCAATCGCCCCTGCATATATGTTGCGCGCTGTCGGTTCTAGCTCTTGAATAATTTGCATCGCGCGAATTTTCGGTGCCCCGCTCACCGTTCCAGCAGGAAAAGCAGCAATTAACGCATCAAGCGGATGAACGTCTTGACGAAGCGTTCCCGTTACTTTTGAAATTAAATGCATGACGTGCGAGAACTTCCCCACTTGCATAAATTGCGGTGTACGAACCGTTCCATACATAGCGACACGACCAATGTCATTGCGGGCAAGATCGACAAGCATATAATGTTCCGCTCGCTCTTTTGGGTCATGAAGTAACTCATTCATGAGCGCACGATCTTCTCGTTCATCTTTTCCACGACGACGCGTCCCTGCGATCGGATCGATCTCAAGTTCCCGATTTCGTACTTGGATAAGCTTTTCTGGAGAGCTGCCGACAATTTGTTCTGCACCGAGTTTTAAATAAAATAAATAGGGCGATGGGTTTAATAGGCGCAATAATCGATATAGCTCAATGCCATCAATGGACGTTTCGATCGCAAATCGTTGCGACAAAACCGTTTGAAACACATCTCCGCTTGCAATGTATGATTGAATGTTTTTTACCGCTTCGTAAAACGTTTGTCGATCCATATTCGAATGAACACGATCAAACGAAACAGAAATGTTTCGATCGAACATCATATGCGCTTGTTCATCGCAGCCGTGAACCATTTTGCGCGCAAGCTCATCGATTGTTCGACATGCGGCTTCATACTTTTCTACTCGTTTTGCCTCATCATCTGTTTCGTGTACACGCACATAATGGATAAGCAACAACTCTTTTTTTACATGGTCAAACGCAAAAAGTGATTCACAAACGACGAAATGAACAATTTTCATTTGTAAATCGTTATACGCATGATAAGGAATTTTCTCAATAGAAGAAATAAAATCGTAGCTAATATAACCAACAGCTCCCCCGCGAAATGGGACGTCTAATGATAACAGTTGAACGTGAAGATGTTGCTGCATGACAGCAAACGCTTCTTGAATCGTCCCGGTGCACGCTAACACTTGTTGTTGCTCTTTCACAAAAAATTGTTTGCCATCATCGCTTTCAATGGACATGAACGGCCGAACGCCGATGAATGAATAGCGAGACCATGGCGACATGTCGTCTCCACTTTCAAGTAAAAAGGCTGCTTCATCACGTAAAGCCATAAATAGTTGGATCGGTTGAAGCGTGTCAGCGAAAAAACGACGCACAATCGGAATCGTCCGAAATTGGGAAGCTGTCTGCAAAAATGTAGATATATTCATGATCGTTCTCCTTTCTTGGAGAATGAACATGAGGGGAAACAAAGAGGAAACAAAAAAGCCTAAAGACGGGCAGTCTTTAGGCATACGCACCTTAACGATCCTCTGCTCCGCTCTCACTCATTCTCTACTCAACTCTTACTCTACTCAGCTAACTTATGAACCATCATATTACATATCTAACTTTTTTGTCAACTGTAAATCTGGTCGCAGCTGGATGGCATCGCGTAAATAGACGTGATGAATATCTTGCTGTGCTCGCTTCGTATGTACAGTCATCATGACGCGAATACATTTCGGCAATGCTTGCGGAACGTTAATTTCGCGCATACACATCACCGGCACATACGTCCATCCATCGAGATGACGCAACGCTTTTGCTGGAAACGTGGCGTTTAAATCATCGGTCATCGAAATAAGTACCGATACGACGTCTTCTGCGTTCACATCGTTTTGGCGGATCATTTCTATTAGCAATTGCTTCGTTTCATCTATAATCTCTCGTTCATCGTTATTGCTCACAGTCGTTGCCCCGCGAATCGCTCGAATCACATGTTTCCCCTCCTTCTTCAGCAAACGCGTATAACCATTGCAACAATTGTTCATCGCTTATCCGTTCTACACATACAGTTCCGATCTCTTTCATTAACACCATGCGCACCGTTTGATCTTTCGCCTTTTTATCTTTTTTCATTTTTTCAAGCAAACGTTCAGGCGATACGTGCGGCGGAAGCGAAGTCGGAAAGCCGTAATGATGAAATAACGTCCGAAACGACGAGTAAAAAAGCGGTTGGTTGTAAAAACGTTCACTGACAAAAATGGCAAACAACATCCCGAGGGCAACCGCATCTCCATGCGTCATCACCCCGTATCCAAGCTCGCTTTCTAGCGCATGCCCGAGCGTATGACCGAAGTTTAAATGAGCGCGAACCCCATGCTCTTTCTCATCTTGCGAGACAACTGCTGCTTTAATTTCAATTCCTTTTTGAATCGCATATTGTAATCGGTCGCCATTCAAATCCTCTATCTTTTGTACGTTCGCTTGTAACCACCCAAAAAAAGCGCGATCGTAAATTAAGGAATGTTTAATAATTTCCGCAAAACCAGACCGCATTTCTCTTTTTGGGAGCGTAGATAGAAAAGAAATATCATAAAAAACGAGTTCAGGTTGATAGAAAGCACCAATCATATTTTTTCCAAGCGGATGATTGATGGCCGTTTTTCCTCCAACAGCGCTATCGTGCGCTAATAATGTCGTCGGCACTTGAACAAATCGAATGCCTCGCATATATGTTGCTGCGACAAAACCAGCTAAATCTCCGACGACCCCTCCGCCAAGCGCAACAATTAATGAATCACGATCTAAATGGTTTGTTAACGCTGCCGTATGACAAGCATAAAATTGTTCAAACGACTTTGCCTCTTCCCCACTCGGAATAATATGCGCGTACACACGGTCATATGTTTGATGAAGAGCTTGTTGCACATCAGCTAAATAAAGCGAAGCGACCGTTTCATCTGTAATGATGAGCACAGCTGTCACATGCGGGCAAACGCGATCAATCATTCGATCAATCATGTGCAATAATTCATTCCCAATGACCACTTCATATCGTTTCGACGGCGTAGCGATGTGAATGCGTTTCATCATTAAAACTCCTTTGCGTACCGACGCATGTTTTCGACATTTTCAATAATCAGATCCATGCGATCTTGTCCAAATTGTTCGACAATGGCTGCAGCAATTTCCCACGCCACTACTGCTTCAGCGACAACGCTTGCGGCAGGGACTGCACAACTGTCTGAACGTTCAATGCTTGCGGCAAACGGTTCTTTCGTTTCAATATCGACACTCATAAGCGGTTTATATAACGTCGGAATCGGCTTCATCACCCCGCGCACAACGATCGGCATCCCTGTCGTCATTCCGCCTTCAAATCCGCCAAGTCGATTCGTTTTTCGCGTATATCCCGTTTCTTTGCTCCATATAATTTCGTCATGCACTTCACTTCCAAAGCGGCGTGCCGCTTCAAAGCCGATACCAAACTCAACCCCTTTAAACGCATTAATGCTTACAATAGCTGCGGCAATTTTTGCATCTAACTTGCGATCATAATGGACGTAGCTTCCAACGCCAACCGGAACACCTTCGACAATGACTTCGACAATTCCACCGATCGAATCACCTTTTTCTTTTGCTTCATCAATGGCCGCCATCATCTTTTTTTCCGCTTCTGCATCAAAGCAGCGAACAGGGGATTGCTCAGTCACTCGTTGCAACTCTTCTAACGATGTATATGCAGTATGCTCGGCCTTGACGCCCCCAATTTCAACGACATGGCTTGCGACGCGAATGCCTAACTCCGCCAAAATTCGTTTCGCTACCGCACCAGCAGCGACGCGCACCGTTGTTTCACGCGCTGACGAGCGCTCTAACACATTGCGCATATCGCGATGGCCGTATTTCATCGCCCCATTTAAATCTGCATGCCCTGGGCGTGGACGCGTCACTTTTCTTTTCACTTCTTCTGTATCGTCAGCTAACGGTTCAATGCCCATAATGTTCGTCCAATGTTTCCAGTCGCGATTTTCAACGACAAGGGTAATCGGAGAACCGAGCGTTTTCCCGTGACGAACCCCGCTTAAAATTTTCACTTCGTCTTTTTCAATTTGCATGCGTCGTCCGCGACCGTATCCTTTTTGCCGACGCGCTAAATCTTCGTTAATATGCTCTGCTAAAAGCGTCAATCCTGCTGGAACACCTTCAATAATTGTTGTCAGTTGTGGACCGTGAGATTCACCAGCTGTTAAGTACCGCAATTTCCTCTCTCCCTTCATCTCTTTAAAGCGATTATGTATGAATATAGCACATTTTTTCTACAGACGTAACCCCTTAATTATACAGAAAGCGACCGAGTTCGGCCGCGGCTACATTTTTCGATAAAAAAACGTATCTTCCACTTCAAAACCGTATGCAGTCGGATTAAAAATTTGTTCCGTACTACCGACAAAAAATATTCCTCCAGGACGAAGAGCGCGATTAAATTTCAAATACAATTCATGTTTTGCTTCTTCCGTAAAGTAAATGAGCACGTTGCGGCAAACGATTAAATCGAAATTTGTATCAAACGGGTCGGCCAGCAAATTATGTTTTTTAAATGTGACCGTTCGTTTAATGTCTTCAATAATTTTGTAATGAGATCCTTCTTTGACAAAAAATTTTTTCTTCACATCTTCTGGCACTTCTTGAAGGGAACGTTCCATATAAATGCCGAGCTTCGCCCGAGCCATCGCGTTATCATCAATGTCAGTCGCTAGCACGCTGACTTGCGATAACGGCATAAATTTGGACAAAATAATTGCCAACGTATACGGCTCTTCTCCTGTCGAGCAAGCAGCGCTCCATACTTTTAAACGTTTATTTTTTTCAAGAAGTTTTGGAATAATCTTTTTTTCAAGCACTTCCCATCGTTTCACATTGCGGAAAAATTCAGATACATTAATCGTCATGCGATCTAAAAATTCATGAAACAACGCTTGATCATGATTCATCGCCCGAAAAAATTCGTCGAAATTTTTAAATCCTTTTTTTTCGTATAGGGAAGTTAAGCGCCGCTTCATTTGCGCTTCTTTATACAGCGCTAAATCAATGCCTGTTTTTCGTTTCACGTTTGCAATAAATTGTTGATAATCACTCATACAAAAAACTCCTCTTCCTTTTCTTTCATAAATACAGTATAACGAAAATGTGAAAAAACAGGAATAAAAAAATAAAGATAGGCGTATGCCTACCTTTTTATTAGTATATCCACTCGTTCATCAGTTTGCTGTAAGAAACGAGCTCTTCTTCTTTGAAAAATAGTTGAATTTCGCGCGCTGCGCTTTCTTTTGAGTCAGAACCGTGAATAATATTTTTTCCGACCGTTAAACCGAAGTCGCCACGAATTGTACCAGGCAACGCTTCTTGCGGGTTTGTTTTGCCCATCATTTGACGAGCTGTAGCGATGACGTTTTCGCCTTCCCATACCATCGCGAATACTGGACCGGACGTAATAAATTCAACAAGTTCACCAAAAAACGGGCGCTCCTTATGCTCTGCGTAATGTTGTTCAGCAAGCTCGCGCGATACTTGCATAAGCTTTGCACCTACAAGCTGAAAGCCTTTGCGCTCAAAACGCGCAACGATGTCACCAATGACACCGCGTTGTACCCCATCTGGTTTGACCATTAGAAATGTTCTTTCCATGACGAATTCTCCACCCCTGATACGTTATGTATTGGAATTCACTCCTCCGCAATTATATCACCTTATATGAAAATTAGCAATATTCGCCATGAAAACGATTTAATTTTTTCTTTTCATCCGTCTAATATTTTCGTTTTCCGATATATTTCGCAATGTTATACAATGCTGTCCAAGCGCGGTTGCGCGGCAACTTTTGTAATGTGTGAAGCGCTTTTTGCAAGTAACGATCTCCGAGTTCGTACGATTTCTCAATAGCGTTTGTTTGCTTAATCCCATCAATCACGTGCGCCATTTCATGACTTGTTGTATGTTCATTTACTCGCATAATTTGTTCTTTTACTGCTTGCTCTTTCATCGCATACAAAACAGGGAGCGTCACATTTCCTTGCGATAAGTCGCTGCCTGCTGGTTTGCCGAGCTGTTTTTCTGTTCCGATAAAATCAAGAATATCGTCTGTAATTTGAAAAGACATCCCAACGTAATAACCAAACCAGTATAGCTTTTTATGAACCGCTTCAGGCGCCCCTGCCACGACGGCGCCAAGCTGACAGCTTGCCGCAATAAGTAAAGCTGTTTTTCTTTTGATTCGTTGTAAATAGCGACGCAAATTTTGGTCAAAGCGATATTTGTCGCTAATTTGTTCAATTTCCCCACGACATACTTCGACAATCGTTTTCGCTAAAATATGATGGGCAACCGGATCATCAATTTCACACATTTGTTCAAGCGCTCGAGCGAACAAATAGTCCCCAACGTACATGGCAAATTGGTCGCCCCATTTCGCTTGAATCGTCTCTTTTCCACGTCGCAACATCGCGCCATCAATGACATCGTCATGGACAAGAGAAGCCATATGAATAAGTTCAAGAGCGACAGCTACCCGTTTCATTTTCTCGAAATGATATGTGCCAAACTGTCCACCAAGTAAAACAAAAACCGGACGAATGCGCTTTCCGCCCGCCTCAAGCAAATGTAACGATGCTTCATTGACGAGCGGATCAGACGTTTGCACCGTCATTTTTAGTTGTTCTTCAATTCGGTTTAAATCTCCGTTTAAAAACGAATACATCGCTTTTAGCTTCATCACTATTCACCTTAACGTCCATCAGGTTTATATCCGAGATGCATCGCTGCCACTCCGAACGTATACGGTTTCACTTGTACGCGTACGAAACCGGCTTGGCGAAACATGTCTGCTAGCTCGTCCATTCCCGGAAATTCACGTGCCGACTCTTGCAACCATGAGTATTCTTCATAACTTTTTGCAAAAATTTTCCCAAAAAAAGGCATGATGTAACGAAAATATGCATAGTACAGTTGTCGAAAACCGATGAGCGTTGGTTGTGACGTTTCTAAACAAACGACTTTTCCGCCTGGCTTTGCGACACGATACATTTCCTTTAATACGGTCATATAGTCGGGAACGTTACGCAATCCGAAACCAATCGTCACATAGTCGAACGTGTTGTCAGGAAACGGTAAGCTCATCGCATTTCCGTGCACGAGCGTCACATGTTGAAACCCTCGTTCTTTCACTTTTTCTTCTCCGACTTTTAACATATTGCGACTAAAATCAAGCCCGTACACTTCGCCGCTCGGCCCGACCGCTTCCGCTAACGCAATCGTCCAATCTGCTGTTCCACAACAGACATCGAGCGCTTTCGCTCCTTTTTGTACATTCATTCGTCTCATCGTATCTTTTCGCCATGCGACATGACGTTTAAAGCTAATGACTGAGTTCATACGATCATAATGATCTGAAATTTTTTCAAATACGCGATGAACACGTTCTTCTTTCGACTGTTGCATAAAAATCCCCTTCTTTCAACTGAAATCAAGCGAGGAGATGAGAAAACCGCTCTTTTACCTCTTCATCTATATGAAACGGAAGAAGATCTTGTAGTTTCCGCTTACAGTGGTCGATATAATCCATTGACGCTCCTGATTTCGCTCCATCACGATGCATGCGCTTTAGTGAGAACAAGTAATATGCTAATTCTCCCCATTCGTCAGCATGAACATGCTCTGCAAGCTTACAAAGCAAGGCGGACTCGATGACACCGATGCAATGAAAGCGCTCGAGATCGTTCGGAGATAGTTGCTGTAAACGGATTTTTTGTATATTGATCTCTTTAATCGCTTCAGCAAAGCGACGAATGAGTGAAATGTCACGTCGTCGCGCTAAAAACTCGTAATACAATCCGCTATACAAATCTCCTGCTAGCACTGTTAATTGCTTTTGTTGCATCGTTTGTTGCTCATCTATTTCATCATGGGTGTCAAGGGCGAGCTGAATGAGCATCATGGCAAACACATAATCGAGTGCGATGTTTGCGTCCACTTGAGCCGAACGTAGCATAGAAAGAGCAAACGATATGCGATCTTCATCTACGATGCGTGGTTGTATATAGCGATCGACATACGAATGGGCAATTGCCCGTTGAATGCGCGTTCGTACTTGTTCCATTTGCTGTTGCATATCCATGACTCATCACCCTTGCTTCCCAAAAACTCAAACTTTATTATATCATAAACTGCCTTTACGTTAACGATGATTTTTCGCATCAGATTGAATTTCACCGTGCTGCGTTTGAATAAGCGCTTTTCCGCGCACTTTGATCGCTGATGTATGCTCTGTAAATTGCGCAATAAGCACTTCTCCTTGATCAAGCTTTTCTGAATGATGGAAACGCGTATCTGAACCGCGTGTCAATCCAATGACGTTCACTCCGTCCTCTAACGCTTTAATGACGACATAATCTCCTTGCATCATGATCCCTCCTACTTAATAAGCGCTAATATTTCAGCACGTGCTTTCTCATCCGTTGCAAGCGTTCCACGCACAGCAGTTGTGACCGTTTTCGCTCCTGGTTTTTTCACGCCGCGCATCGTCATGCACATATGTTCTGCCTCAACAACAACCATCACTCCATGCGGCTCGAGCGTTTCCATAATCGCATCAGCTACCGTTGCTGTAATTCGTTCTTGCAACTGCGGACGTCGCGCCACTGTTTCGACTGTTCGCGCGAGTTTGCTTAACCCTGTCACTTTGCCGCCACGCGGAATGTATGCGACATGAGCCACACCGAAAAACGGAACGAGATGATGTTCGCACATAGAATAAAACGGAATATCTTTGACGAGGACAAGCTCTTCATGATCTTCACTAAACACCGTTTGCAAATGTATTTTTGGATCTTCATTCAAGCCTGAAAACACTTCTGCATACATTTTCGCCACTCGCTTCGGTGTATCGAGCAACCCTTCACGATTCGGATCTTCACCAATCGCTTCTAAAATTAAACGGACCGCCTGTTCGATTTGTTCTACATTCATTTGTTGCATCCTCCTAGCATTCAACTTCACGTAATCCGATTCTAGCATATAAAGATGAAAAAAGGCAAAAAAGAAGAGGTAGCTCGCAACCGGCTACCTCTTGGCTGTATGTAATTTCTTACTTTACAGCATCTTTTAACGCTTTCCCAGGTTTGAAAGCAGGAACTTTGCTTGCAGCAATTTCGATTTCTTCTCCTGTTTGCGGGTTGCGTCCTTTGCGCGCCGCACGCTCACGCACTTCGAAGTTACCAAAACCGATTAATTGCACTTTATCACCGTTTTTAAGCGCTTCTGTAATCGCGTCAAAAACAGCATCAACTGCTTTAGATGCATCTTTTTTAGAAAGACCGCTTGCTTCAGCTACCGCATTAATTAATTCCGTTTTGTTCATGCCATTCACCTCCTCCCAAATCGTATGTATTATACATTACTTTCAGTTGTTTACACTTTCTATTGTTTCTATACATTAACACGCCTTATATTAACTGATTCTTGCTCATAATTCAACATTTTTTCAGCAAAATCATGCAATTTGCCTATTATTCTCCAAGGAGCCTAACATTTTCTGAATAAAGATTATCATATTGCTCTTTTTCACTGCAAGAGAAAATTTTCGCCTAAAAGCAAAAAAGACCCCAAATGGAGTCTTTTTATAAGATGATGGCAATGAGTCCACCGGATCCTTCATTGATGATGCGCTCTAACGTCTCTTTTAATTTATAACGCGCATTTTCAGGCATGAGAGCAAGCTTTGCTTGAATGCCTTCACGAACGATCGAACTGAGCGAGCGGCCAAATATATCTGAGTTCCAAATCGAAAGCGGATCGTCCTCAAAATCTTGCATTAAGTAACGGACGAGTTCTTCGCTTTGTTTTTCTGTTCCGATGATCGGTGCAAACTCCGATTCGACATCGACTTTAATCATATGAATAGAAGGTGCTACCGCTTTTAAGCGCACACCAAAACGTGATCCTTGGCGAATAATTTCCGGTTCATCTAAGCTCATATCAGAAAGTGATGGAGCAGCAATGCCATAGCCAGTTTGTTTCACCATGCGGAGCGCATCGGCAATTTGGTCGTATTCTGCCTTCGCATAAGCGAAATCTTGCATTAATTGCAACAAATGATCTTTCCCGCGAATTTCTACGCCGACAACTTCTTTTAAAATTTGATCGTACAGTTCGTCTGGGGCATATAAATCAATTTCCGCAATCCCTTGCCCCATTTCAATGCCAGCCAAACGAGCTTCATCAATAAAATCGTACTCACTAAATTGTTGAACGACGCGATCAACATCACGCAAGCGTTTAATATCTTTTACTGTATCGCGCACCGCCTCTTGATAGCTTTCACGCAACCAATGATTTTCGCGCAAAACCATGACCCAGTTCGGTAAATTCACATTCACCTCTAACACCGGGAATTCATACAATGCTTCACGAAGCACTTGGTACACATCCGCTTCACGCATTCCTTCGACACTTAACGCTAATACTGGAATATCGTATTTTTCACTTAATTGTTGCTTCAATGTTTCTGTTTCCGGATGTTGTGGACGAACGGTATTAATAATCATAATAAACGGCTTACCCACTTCTTTTAATTCATTGACCACACGTTCTTCCGCTTCCACATAGTTTTCGCGCGGAATTTCTCCAATCGAGCCATCCGTTGTGATGACAACACCGATCGTCGAATGCTCTTGAATGACTTTGCGCGTACCAATTTCAGCGGCTTCTTGAAATGGAATTGGTTCTTCATACCACGGCGTATGAATCATGCGTGGCCCATTTTCATCTTCAAATCCTTTTGCCCCTTGTACGGTATAGCCGACACAATCAACGAGGCGAATATTGACTTCTAATCCATCGTCTACTTTTACTTTTACCGCTTGATTTGGAACAAACTTTGGCTCTGTCGTCATAATTGTTTTTCCTGCTGCGCTTTGTGGCAGTTCATCTTGCGCCCGAGCTTTATCTGCTTCGTTTTGAATATTCGGAATGACAACAAGTTCCATAAACTTTTTAATAAATGTTGATTTGCCTGTTCGAACGGCGCCGACCACTCCTAAATAAATATCTCCGCCTGTTCGTTCAGCAATATCTTTAAAAAGATCGACCTTTTCCAACTGCCTTCCCTCCCTTATATTTAAAACATATGAGGACACTATATGCATATGTCGTTGTCCTAATTGTTTATGACTAAAAAAATCCCTTCTCTAAAATGTATTTGCTTAGAGAAGGGATCATGACTTATTTCACAAGAAAAATAGGTTCTTTTTTCTTTTCATCAATCGTGTAGGGAAGGGAATAAGCAGGAACAAAAAGCGAATGCTTGACAAGCAAGTGGCGAATATCATCTCCATAGCGATAGTGATGCGCTTCTGATTGCAATTTTTCATACAAATCCATACGGTAGTCGATATAAATTTCTCCCTTGCCGTCAATAATGAGCGGAAGGTTTTTCCCTGAGTATGGGCTCACGACGTAAGGCGGGGCGTCTAAACGAAGTTTTTTATAATCGAGCGTAAATACCCCTTTAGCGAGCACGTCTTTAAACGGCGGATAACCATGGGCGTCTTGATACATGCGAATGCGCAACTTCAAATCGCGAATGGCTTCCGCCGCACGCAAATCTAGCAATTTTACCGTCGGATTTGTTTCTACATCGACAAGAACGTATTGATATACGCCACCGCTTTCAAACGCATTGCCCGGTGGTTCAGCCATATATCGCGGCACAAGTAAATTGAAATCAATCGGATATTTTTGATAAATGGGCGTAGACATATCTCGCGTTTTAATAGGTAACAAACCGCCTGTCGCTTGCCGATATTCATTGACTGCTTGTTGAACACGTTCGACTTGTTCTTTATATGGAATTTGGTTTTGCGTTAGCCGCTCTTGCGGATATAAACACCCAGATAATAATATGGACACGACAACGATCATTACAAAAAATAGCCACTTTTTCATCATTCATCCATCCTTCTATTCTTGCACCGGCCCGCTAAATACGACAAATACAATAATAAGGCCAGCGATGATCATACTTATGTATGCAATCGTCGCTAAAACGATTTTTACCGCCTTATGTTTCACCTTATATCGACTAAAATAAATCGAAAATACAGCAATAAACATTAAACCGATTCCTGTTAACGAAATCCACATTTTTAAAAGACCTGGTGACATTCCTCTCCCTCGCTTTCTCTTAATTGCTGCATAAAAAAGCTGAAGTAAAGCGGGGCTTCTTTACTTCAGACGATGACTAAACATGCACCATCCATTCGAGTCTGAGAATGTTTTCATAGCATTGTATGCAACATACATAACAAAGCTCTCTTCACATGCCTATTTCAAAGAAAATTATAACGAAATGTTCGCTAAATCTTCAAGTTCTGACGTTTTCCCGCGCGCCATAAGCGAATCGACTGCACTTTTCACATCTTTTCCGTTAAACAAAACATCGTAAAGTGCATTTGTAATCGGCATGTCCACATTCATTTTTTTCGCTAGCTGATAGGCAGCTTTTGTCGTTCGCACACCTTCAACGACCATTCCCATATTTGCTAGCACATCATCAAGCGCATATCCTTTTCCAAGCAAATTGCCCGCACGCCAGTTGCGTGAATGGACGCTTGTACACGTAACAATTAAATCACCGATTCCAGTCAACCCTGCAAATGTGAGCGGATTGGCACCGAGACGGCTACCGAGACGAGCCATTTCCGCAAGTCCGCGCGTCATAAGCGCTGCTTTTGCATTATCCCCATAACCAAGTCCATCCGTAATTCCAGCAGCTAGCGCAATAATATTTTTTAACGCTCCGCCAATTTCTACGCCAATTAAATCTGGGTTTGTATATACGCGGAAATATTGATGATTCATAAATAAATCTTGAATGCGTTCGGCTGCTTCCATGTTTTTCGATGACACCGTCACGGTCGTTGGATGGCGTAAACTTACTTCCTCCGCATGACTTGGACCTGATAAAACGACGACATCTTTCAATTGTTCTGCCATTTCTTCTTCAATAATTTCTGAAATGCGTTTATGTGTATCCGGTTCAATTCCTTTACTGACGGAGACGATTGTAATTGGCTGTTTCAAGCACGTACGAACACGCTGCAACACTTCGCGAATCGCTTTTGTTGGAACGGCTAATACAACTGTTTCAACCCCTTCAAGCGCTTGGGCAAGATCGGTATAACCAACAATCGCCTCAGGGAGATGAATATTCGGCAAATATTTTTCGTTCGTATGTTTTTCATTTATTTCATCTATTTGTTCTTGCCGTTGTCCCCACAGCCGAACGTGATGTCCGTTATCAGCAAGAACGATCGCTAAAGCTGTGCCCCAACTACCTGCACCTAATACAGTAACCATGTTATCCCCCCTTAATTTCGTGGGCGTGCAATAATTTTAATTGGCGTTCCTTCAAATCCGAACGTATCGCGAATTCGGTTTTCTAAAAAGCGTTCGTATGAGAAATGCATCAATTCCGGATCGTTGACGAATACAACGAACGTTGGTGGCTTTACCGCTACTTGCGTCATGTAATAAATTTTTAATCGTTGTCCGTTATGCGTTGGTGTCGGATTCATCGCCACTGCATCCATTAGCACTTCATTTAATACGTTCGTTTGAACGCGCATCGCGTGATTTTCACTAACCATTTGAATGACTGGAAGTAACTTGTGCAATCGTTGTTTCGTTTTCGCAGATACGAATACAATAGGTGCATAGTCTAGAAATTGGAAATGATCACGAATTTTTTTCTCAAATTCGTTCATCGTCTTTTCATCTTTTTCAATCGCGTCCCATTTATTCACAACGATCACGACACCACGACCCGCTTCATGCGCATATCCTGCAATTTTTTTATCTTGTTCAATAATTCCTTCTTCTGCGTTAATGACGACAAGCACAACATCGGAGCGCTCAATCGCTTTTAACGCACGCAACACACTATATTTTTCGGTGCTTTCATACACTTTTCCTCTTTTGCGCATCCCTGCTGTATCAATAATGACATATTCTTGCCCGTCGCGCTTAAATGTCGTATCGATCGCATCGCGCGTCGTTCCTGCCATATCGCTCACAATGACCCGTTCTTCACCTAAAATGGCGTTCACAAGCGAGGATTTCCCGACATTTGGACGACCAATTAAACAAAACTTAATGACATCCGCGTCGTATTGTTCCGTTTCGCGCTTTGGAAAATGGGCAACGACGGCATCTAACAAATCTCCGATCCCTAATCCATGCGTGCCGGAAATCGGAATCGGCTCTCCGAATCCGAGCGTATAAAAATCGTAAATGTTTTCACGCATGTCTGGATTATCAATTTTGTTTACCGCCAAAACGACTGGCTTATTGGAACGATATAAAATTTTCGCCACTTCTTCATCTGCTGCTGTGACACCGTCCCGACCATTTGTCATAAAGATGATCACATCCGCTTCATCGATCGCAATTTCCGCTTGTTGACGAATTTGCGTTAATAGCGGCTCATCACCAATGTCAATGCCGCCTGTATCAATAATGTTAAACGTTGTATTTAACCATTCTGCGCTACTATAAATTCGGTCGCGTGTCACTCCCGGTATATCTTCTACAATCGAAATGCGTTCCCCGACAATGCGGTTAAAAATCGTCGACTTTCCGACGTTTGGACGACCAACGATTGCTACAACTGGTTTCGTCATATTCTCACACTCCTTCACTAAAATTCGAAACCCGAACAAAAAAGAAGCCCTTCGACTGAAGGGTCTAGCTTTCCCATTTTATCAAAAAAATCAATGTTTCACAATAATGAGCAAATCGTCGCTTAGCGCATGGGCAATCCCGTCTAAAATCGCTTCTAAATTCGCTGCGATTCGTTGCATTTCTTCATCGTTTTCACAAACGAACGTGACGCCACCAGCTACTTTATGTGGCGACGTTGTAATGACCGCTAAAATCATTTTTTCTACAGTCATCGTAACACCCTCCCCGCTTGATTCGTTTCAGATTTCGTCGGCATGCGAATCGCATTTTCTAACGTCGGTACATTGCGAATGATCGCTTTTGCTTTTTCAACATCTTTTTCTTGAGGCAAAATAAAAATACCAACTCGCCCATCATCTAAATCGCGTTTCGCAAGGGGCACAAGCGCTGGTGTGCCTGAATCGCGGTATACACCTAATGCCGTTGAAATATCGTGTAAAATCGCTTGACGTTGTCCGAGATTAGCGATTGTTGAGCGAGCATTAAAGTTTTTCGGTTTTAAAATAAATCCCATGCCATACCGTAAAATTTCTTCTCGCCGCGCTTCTAAACCGATGTTCATAATATAAATATTGTCAACGTATAATCCCGCTCCTTTGAAATGCGGCTTCACGTATTCTACGTCAACAATATCGCCGAGCCGGCTGCCAGACATCAGTTTACGAGCAACGATAAAGGCAATCGCTGCCGCAACAATTCCAAGCCATATATTCCAAACTAAATAAGCGAACGTGCTTAAGAATGACGCGAAAATAACTAAATAGTTTCTTCCTTCAAAAACAATCGCAATTCCTTCAATATACGTTTTTCCGCGTGGGACGAGTTCATACTGATCAAGCTCATTTAACGTATTTCGCTCCATATTGCGCACATCGCGAAACTGTGAGGCGGCGAGTGCTAAAAATGTAATGGCAGCAAACTCTTTTTCCATAATGGCAGGCACTGCAATCGTCCCAAGCCCTGCAGCAATAAAACCTAAAGCAATATGAATAATTTTCCCATGTAAATATGTCGGATATTGGCGATAATCTGTTTTTAATAAGTATAATCTCGTTACCACACCAACGGTTACACCAAATAAAATGGGATACGTATATTCGTTCACGTATTAGCCTCCTTTGCTCGCTTTTGAAATCGTGCATCGATATATATCGGTAACTGTTCGAGCCATTTCCATAAAAATAAACATACGGTTGCTAACGCCCATCCATCTAAAAAGGAAAGGGAACCAATCGAATGTGGAAAAGAAAATTGTTTTAACACAAACGCATACAAAAAATCACCTTGACAGCATCCGACCGTCAAAACAAGTAAACGTTCATAAAATGATCGATATAGCGCAAATGAAGCAAACAAAAGCGCAAATGCAAGCAACCATGTCGCTTCAACAAACACCCAAACCGGATCGAACAATAATAAAAAATGAAACGCAGCATACAACATCGTGACACTCGCACTGGCAAAGGAAAAATAAATAAATGCTGTTCCTGTTTGTTTCATGACAAAAGAGTAACTAACAATCAACATCAGTATGTAAGCCAATGAAATGTGAAACGAATAAATCGTTATCTCATACACAGATAGCGTAATTAACAATAAACTATATAGGCAAATGCGTAAACGAACATGATTTTTCGGAGCGAAAAACGTATAAACAATCCATAAAAACCAAGAAAGCCAATAAAAATAACCTCCTTCCAACCATAACACCTCCACTTTCCATTATGTCTTATTTTTAAAAATTTAATCTTTGTATGCGAAAAAAGGGAATGGAGAAAATAAAGGACTAAGGAGGGATGAAAATGGGGAAAGATCGCCAAGAAAAAAAATTAAAGCAATCGCGTCGCGTCGAGTCCGATCGAGATCCAGCAAAAAATTTTAAAGGAAGTACAAAAACAGAACAGTAAATATAAACATAGGAAAAGGTGTCCTCGTTTTCTCGGACACCTTTTTTCCGTTATCGTTGGCTATATCGGGTCGTTTCAATGCCACGCTCCCGCAACCAATGATATGTTGCTCCCGTCACGACGAGCGGAACGTTTTGCAAATCAGCAATCGTTCGAGTGCCAAGCGCGGTCATGATGAGTGTTAAATCTTCGTGCAACTGATGAATTTCGGCAATTAACGCTTCCACTCCTTGCTCGATCAGAAGGCGCAACATATAGCCAGCCATTCCTACCGCGGAAGCGCCGAGTGCAATACATTTCGCCACATCAAGCGCATTTTGCACCCCTCCGCTTCCAATAATACGAATGCGTTGAACTTCCGCTGCTACTTCCGCAATAGATGCCGTCGTCGTGATTCCCCACTCGTTAAAATAAGCGAGCTGTTTTTCGCGTCGCTTGTTTTCAATTTGCGCAAAATTTGTGCCTCCAAAACCTCCGACATCAACGGCACATACCCCTACGTTTTCTAACTGTCGCGCCGTTTCTTTACTCATTCCAAATCCGACTTCTTTTACGATAACAGGTACATCAACAGCAGACACAATTTGTTCAATGCGTGAAAGAGCTCCACAAAAATTGCGATCGCCTTCAGGCATAACGAGCTCTTGAACGACGTTTAAATGAATTTGAAGGGCATTCGCCTCGATCATATCGATCGCTCGTTTTGCTTGTTCAACCGTTGCTTCGCTACCTAAGTTGGCAAATACAATGCCACGTTTATTGACTTGACGAATAATTGTAAACGATTGTCGCTCTCGTTCATCTTTTAAAGCGGCCATTTGTGAACCAACAGCCATCGCAATGCCGCATTCGTTCGCAACATAAGCGAGCTGCTCGTTAATTTTTGTCGTTTCTTCGCCTCCGCCACCTGTCATCGCATTAATAAAAATCGGCGAACGGAAAGAAAGTTCGCCGATTTTTGTTTGTAAGTCGATATGAGCAGTGGAAATATTCGGCAAGCTATTATGCACAAACGTAATATCTTCAAACCCGTGCAAGCGACGTTGCCCCGTTGAGAGCGCATATTCAATATGTTGTAGTTTTCGTTTTGCACGTTCCACTGCCATCACCGTTTATTTTAATTTTTTTAACTGTTCTCCGATGACTTCACCAATTTGAAATCCTGTCGTCGTCTCTGTTGAAGTTGTATATTCACGATAGTCTTCTTCTACATCTTCTTCAAGCAATTCACGAATGCTTAACGATAATCGTTTTTCTTGTTCGCTTACTGCAAGCACTTTTACTTTGACGATATCGCCTTCTTTTAGCACTTCATGTGGCGTGCCGATATGCTTTGTTGAAATTTGCGAAATATGAACGAGCCCTTCAACGCCCGGCAATACTTCAACGAATGCTCCAAATGGAGCTAAACGTTTCACTGTACCTTCTAATACATCGCCTTCTTTTATTTTTTGTTCAATTCCATCCCAAGGAGCTGGCAATGCTGCTTTAACAGACAAAGAAACGCGACCGCTTTCTTCATCAATCGCAAGCACTTTTACTTTGACGACATCGCCTTCTTTTACAACGTCTGACGGATGATCTACACGCGTATGGGCAAGTTGAGAAATATGTACGAGACCATCAACCTCGCCGATATTGACGAATACGCCGAAGTTCGTCATGCGCACGACTGTTCCTTCAAGCACTTGACCAACTTGAATCGACTGTAATGCAGCTTTCTTTTTCGCCGCCTCTTCTTCTTCTACAACCGCCCGATGTGATAAAACAACGCGATTTTTTTCTCGATCGAGCTCAACTACTTTTACAGTTAATGTACGTCCTTTATAGTCTGAGAAATCCTCGACAAAATCTTTTTCCACAAGCGACGCCGGGATAAACGCGCGAACACCGACATCCGCAACGAGCCCGCCTTTTACAATATCTTTCACGACTACATCAAACGTTTCACCGCTTGCAAGCTTTTGCTCAAGCACTTCCCATGCTTGTTCTGCATCTGCTGCCTTTTTCGATAAAATAAGCGCTTCATCTTCTACTTTTTTCACTTTGGCGACGACTGCATCTCCGACTGACAGAACATCGCTTGCTTTTTCGATATGAAGACTTGATAGCTCGCTGATCGGGATAATGCCGACAAGCTTGCTTCCTTCCACATCAATGAGCACTTGTTTGTCTTCTACTTTCGTTACTTGACCTTTCACTGTGTCGCCTACTTCATAGACGCGCACATCGACTTGATTCATCTCTTCCATAGTGAATACCTCCTTACACTCCACACCTGCTCGACGACAGAAATATATGTTCAATGGGCGAACAACAATATGCTCGTCCATTTGACACAAAGAAAAAACTTCCTTTTTTACTAATCTGTATTAAAACATTCATTTTGTCAAGTCATAACTATTGATGTTCATGTAAAAGTTGTTGAATATGTTCCATAATCACGGCCGTCACTTCATCGGCACTCGCTTTTCTTTCTCGCCATGGTGTAAAGTCAATTGGGGCACCGTATACAACTTTTAATTTTTTTCCAATACGATAAGGACCGACAATCGCACAAGGCACGACAACCGCATCGCTACGCAATGCAAAAAATCCTGCCCCGGCTAGCCCTTTTTTCAACTTTCCATCCTTACTTCGCGTTCCTTCAGGAAATAACCCGAGTACATGTTTCTCTTTTAATAAAGCTAATCCTGTTCGCAACGCTTCGCGATCACCCATTCCGCGACGAACGGGAAACGCATGTAGGCGAGAGACGAGTTGTTTAACGATAGGGGTGCGAAACAGTTCTTCTTTTGCCATAAAATGAACCGGGCGCGGACATGTAATACCAACAACCGGCGGATCTAAGTTGCTAATATGATTCGCACAAATGATAACCGCACCTTCTTTTGGAATATGTTCGACTCCACTAACTTCAATACGATAAAGTGGAGTAAGCACTTGTTTCACAAGCGCGCGGGCAAACGTGTAAAAACTCACTACCCCTTCACCCTTTCTTGGACAATGCGCATAATGCGATCAACAACTTCATCAATGGATAGCGATGTTGTATCAATTTCAATAGCGTCTTCTGCTTTTTTTAACGGAGCGACGCTACGTTCAGAGTCAATTCGATCACGCTGAGCAATTTCTTCTTTGAGTTGCTCTAAATTAGAAGGGATGCCACGTGCCACGTTTTCTTCATGACGACGTTTTGCCCGTTCTTCCACAGAAGCGAGCAAAAAAATTTTTACTTCAGCGTGTGGCAACACGTGCGTACCAATATCGCGACCGTCCATCACAACACCGCCATGCTGCCCTAGCTCACGTTGGCGTTTCACCATTTCTTCTCGCACTGCCGGATGTTTAGCGACATACGATACGTTGTTTGTCACATCGTTTTTTCGAATGGCCTCCGTTACATCTTCACCGTTTGCCAATACAAGCTGTCCGATTGGAGACGGCTTTAATTCAATATATGTATCATGAAGGACGTTCATTAATTGTTTTTCATTATGAACATCTACTCCGCGCTGAAGAGCGCAATATGTTAAGGCGCGATACATCGCTCCTGTATCAATATAAACGTAAGATAATGCTTCAGCTAACCGTTTCGCGACCGTGCTTTTTCCAGCAGCTGCCGGTCCGTCAATCGCGATCGAAATTTTCTTTTCCATACTGCCTCCTATACATCGTTTTGTTTTCAACAAAAAAGCAGGAACACTCCTGCTTCTTATATTGTATCATACCGTTTATCGTTGGTCGAATGTTTCAATCGTTTTCGTAGCGGAATTTTTCATTACCCCTTCGTAACGAATGACTTTCACAATATAAGGAGCAATGGACGAATAAGAAACGACAAACTGAGCAATAAATAAAAAAATAAATTGAATGATCGCTAGCTTCCATAACATTCGTTCAATCTTCTTCATTCGTTTCTCCCTCGCTAATTTTTTTATTTTTATTATGGGAGAAAACGGCTATATTTATGCGTCCAACTGTTCTTTTTTCCTCGTTTTCAGCTGTTTTTCAAAGCTGTAACGAATCAATGTCAGACGATCTACATCGTTCACTTCCAAAAATTCTAAAGAGGCTTTTAAAACATTTTCTTCAAAAATGCGAACAACGCGCGCAGGAAAATGTAAATAGTGATAATCTCCTGAACGCATATGGAGCACGAGCCAAATGTCAATCGTCATCCCATGTTTTACTCCTGTTTCATTGTTTGGCAATACAATGGCTGCACCACCCGCACTGATATCACTTGTAACGGTCGTAAACGGGGCGAATTCGTCATTGAGCGGATGAACAGCAACATCTACAATCGCATCGACACGTAAAAACTGACGACGTTGAATACGAATAAGATGCTCATCTCCAGGATATGACAAAATAAGAAGCGGAATATTGCGCTTTGTTCGACCTAACACTTCTGCTTCAAACGCATAAACCGCTTCATCTTCCCCGACAAAACTTACTTTTAATTGCGTTCCGTCGAGCAAAAATGCAGTGCGATTCGTGCTCATATCAATCGGATAATCAATATAAATTTTCCCATTTCCCATTTCTGCCACTTTACATTTATAATTTTCTATTTTTTCACTATATTTCGGTTCAAGCATTAACGGCACTCCAATTTTAATCAACGTATAAACCTCCCTCGCTAAAAACAGTTCTTTCTTTATTGAAAAATACACCTCATAGCATTTTCAATTTGACAATAACATGATACCATCAAAATGAAAAGAAAAGAATTGGGAACGAGGAAAAAATGATGTGGGCTATTATTTCTGCAGGGATTGCTCCCGGATTAGCGCTGCTCAGTTATTTTTATTTAAAAGATGAATACGAAACGGAACCGTTATCACTCGTTTTGCGCATGTTTTTATACGGTACGTTTTTAGTGTTTCCACTCATGTTTATTCAACACGTGTTAAAAGTTGAGCATATGCTCCCCAACGCCTTTGTTGAAGCGTTTTTGTCAACAAGTTTGCTAGAAGAGTTTTTTAAATGGTTTGTGTTTTACTATGCGATTTATGACCATCGGGAATTTAACGAACCATATGACGGCATCGTTTACGGAGTAAGTGTATCGCTCGGATTTGCTACGCTTGAAAACATTTTATATTTATTTGCAAATGGTGTTGAATTTGCGGTTACTCGCGCCCTTTTACCTGTATCAAGCCATGCGTTGTTTGGTGTCATCATGGGTTTTTACTTAGGAAGGGCAAAATTCGGTTTACCTAAAAAAGAAAAAAACTATATATGGTTATCTTTTCTCCTTCCGTTTTTATTTCACGGCATATACGACTATATTTTATTAACGCAAGAACGTTGGATATATTACATGCTCCCATTTATGATTTTTTTATGGTGGCTCGCTTTGCGAAAAGTCAAACTTGCGAGAGGGATGACGATCGAGATGACCCAATCATCAAGCCAGGCGTAACGCTTGGCTTTTTTTATTTATGCAAGTCCTTTCGCTTTTCTTATGTATAAAAACGTTATTGTGACAAAAAATAGCGTCAAAAGGTATTGTTTACACAACAAGGGAGGAGTCACAATGCGCAAATGGTTCATTTGTTTATTTTTGATTTTTTCATTTAGTTATACATCGCAGACGCACGCGTTTTCCAAACAAGTCATCCAACGCGGAGCTGTCGGCGATGATGTGATTGAACTACAAGCACGATTGCAATATCTCGGCTTTTACAGAGGGAAAATTGATGGAGTGTTCGGTTGGCGAACGTATTGGGCGCTAAGAAACTTTCAATACAAATTTAAATTGCCTGTCGATGGGTTAGCAGGAGAAACGACGAAGCAAAAACTCGTACGCGCATCAAAATATTACAAATCATTTGTTCATAACAATTTGCGAAAAGGAAATACGTTTACTCATTACGGCGGCGTTCCGTTAAGCAAACAAGTGAAAGCACGTAAAACAAAAACAAAAAATCAAGCCACTGCTACAAAAGCGACAAATACAAAACAAATGGCTGTAAAGCGCGTCAAATCCGCTGCAGTAAACGTTCCAAACGGATTCTCACAAAATGATATACAGCTTATGGCAAACGCTGTACACGGTGAAGCACGCGGGGAACCATATATCGGACAAGTGGCTGTTGCCGCAGTCATTTTAAATCGCATCAATAGCCCTTCGTTTCCGAACACCGTCGCAGGCGTTATTTTTGAGCCAGGAGCGTTTACAGCTGTCGCAGACGGACAAATTTGGCTCACCCCAAACGAAACGTCTCGCAAAGCGGTACTTGATGCCTTAAACGGATGGGATCCATCAAGTGGAGCGTTATATTATTTTAATCCACATACAGCGACAAACGGGTGGATTTGGAGCCGTCCGCAAATTAAACGAATTGGAAAACATATTTTTTGTAAATAGGAGGGGAGTTTTTTGCTACGAATTTTACTTATTGGAGCACTATCGATCGGCATTGCTGGCACAGCCTACTGGGGATATCGCGAGCATCAACAAAAAAATGCGATTTTAATTCATGCAGAAAACAATTATCAACGCGCATTTCATGATTTAACATATCAAATCGACTTACTTCATGATCAAATTGGAACAACACTTGCAATGAATTCCCGCCAATCGCTGTCACCAGCACTTGCGGAAGTGTGGCGTCTTGCGTCAGAAGCACATGCGACAGTCGGACAACTTCCGCTCTCACTTTTACCGTTCAATAAAACAGAAGAGTTTTTGTCTAATATTGGCTCATTCAGCTATCGTGCAGCTATTCGCGATTTAGATAAACAGCCATTGAACGCTGAAGAATATAAAACGTTGCAACAACTATATAAAAAATCTGCTGACATTCAACAAGAGTTGCGAAATGTACAGCATCTCGTATTAGAAAATAACTTGCGTTGGATGGATGTCGAATTAGCGCTGGCGACAAACAATCGCCCAAATGACAACACCATTATTGATGGATTTCAAACCGTAGAGAAAAACGTTCAATCTTATAACGAAACCGACTTCGGTCCGTCGTTTACAAGCATCGAAAAGAGGACGAAAGGGTTTGAACATATTTCTGGGAAAAAGATTACAAAAGAAGAAGCAAAACAAATTGCAAAAACGTTTCTCGGTTTAAAAGGAAATGAGGACATACAAGTCGTTCATAGCGGAGAAGGAGCAAGCGATGCTTTTTATAGTGTAACGATTAAACATCCGAAAACAAAAAGTGAAACGTATATGGATATTACCGAAAAAGGAGGATATCCGATTTGGGTCATTGAAAACCGTCCCGTCAATAAACAAAACATTAGTTTAAATGAAGCAACGATGCGCGGGCTTCAGTTTTTAAAACAACATAAATTTAACAACTTCGAATTGTACGAAAGCACACAATATGATCATGTCGCTGTTCTCACATTCGTCACAGCAAAAGATGGCGTTCGTATTTACCCTGAATCCATTAAAATGAAGATCGCATTAGACGATGGAAACATTATCGGCTTTTCCGCTCGCGATTACTTATCGTCGAAACGCGAACGGAAGATTCCAAAACCATCTATTTCTATTGAACAAGCACGAAAAAAAATGAACCCAAATGTCGCCATTATGGAAGAAAGAAAAGCGATCATTATGAACAATATGAATCAAGAAGTGCTTTGCTATGAGTTTTTAGGAACACTCGGAGATGACACGTACCGCATTTTTATTAATGCGCAAAATGGGATTGAAGAGAAAGTAGAGAAACTTCAAAATCCTGAACCTATATATGGTGAAATATAAGGGGCTGACAATTAGCCCCTTTTTTCTGTCGTTTCAATAATCGCCTCTTTCATGATCGCAATCATCGCCTCTAACTGCTCAAACGTACTCGCTAACGGCGGCATGAAGACGATCACATCGCCAAGCGGACGTGTTAACATCCCTTTTTCTCTCATTTTTAACGTTGTTTTATATCCCATCCGTTCCGTCCACGGATACGGTTCATGTGTATGTCGATCGCGCACAAGCTCGATGCCGCACATGAGCCCAAGCTGTCGCACATCACCGACATGATTCAGTTCAGTAAAAGATGCGAGCTGTTCGGCAACGAATGTAGCTTTTTGCTCTATTTGTTCAATGAGTCGCTCGCGCTCAAAAATTTGTATATTTGCTAAAGCAGCGGCACAGCCAAGCTGATTTCCTGTATAAGAATGTCCATGAAAAAACGTTTTAAACTCCGTATAATCGCCATAAAACGCCTCATAAATCGTTTCGGTCGTCAACGTAGCGGCAATCGGCAAATAGCCACCTGTAATTCCTTTTGCAACGGTCATGATATCCGGTTTCACGTCTTCATGTTCAATGGCAAATCGTTTTCCCGTTCGTCCAAATCCAGTGGCCACTTCATCGACAATGAATAAGATGTCATAACGGCGGCATAATTGTTCAACTCCTTTTAAATACCCCGCTGGCATAATATGCATGCCGCCCGCTCCTTGAATCATCCCTTCTACAATGATCGCAGCAATTTCTTCATGACGTTCGGCGAGTAACGTTTCTAATGCGTGCAACGCTTCATCGCGCACAACGTTTGGATCGTTGCTCGGATGGCGATAGACGAGCGGAAACGGCGCTTTATAGCTTGTAAACATGAGCGGTTCATATACGTTATGAAAAAGATCAATCGCCCCGACGCTAATGGCGCCGACTGTATCTCCGTGATACCCATTTGTCAATGTGACAAATTTTTGTTTTTTATGTTCTCCGATGTTTCGCCAATATTGAAAGGCGATTTTGAGCGCAATTTCTACAGCTTCCGCTCCGCTATCTGAATAAAACACGCGCGTCAAATGACTTGGCGTCCATTCAATTAATTTTTCTGCCAATGCAATCGCAGGAATATTCGCTGCACCTAAAAGCGTCGAATGGGCAATTTGCTCAAGTTGGGCGCGAATCGCATCATCAATTTCTTTTTTGCGATGTCCATGCACGTTGAGCCAAAGTGATGAATATCCATCATAATACGTTTTTCCGTTCACATCTGTTAAAAAAATTCCTTCCCCGCTTTCAATGACGAGCGGATGTTGTTCATAATCTTTCATTTGCGTAAACGGCAACCATAAGTATGTTTTGCTTTTTTCGACCCACTCGTTCATTGCCACCATTCCTTTCTCCATACAATGTCACTATAAGAAACGTTCGGCATATGTGGAATTTCACCAATCACCGGAACACCTGTCATCGTTTCAATCATCCGTATGTTGTCTTGTTCGATTTCATTTTTCGGTGTAGAAAAGCCGTTCATGATAATGCCAGCAATGCGCAAACGAAACGCTTTCACATATTGTACCGTTAACACCGTATGGTTAATCGTTCCGACGCTCGCTCGCGCAACGATAATGAGCGGAAGCGATAACAATTGAGCTAAATGAGCAACGAGAAATGATTCGTCAACGATCGGAACAGCAATTCCTCCCGCCCCTTCGACAAGCACGAAATCATACGTTTGTTGCAGCTTTTGCATATGCGCCACAATCCGTTCCGGCTCTATAGTTACCCCATCGATTCGAGCAGCTAAATGCGGAGAACAAGGGGTTTTCAATACATATGTACATCCTTCTTCATCGGTGACATCGATGATTTTTCGATACATGTCCACATCAGGTGCAATCCATTTTCCCTCTTTCCATTGCGCTCCGCTTTGAACAGGTTTATAAGCCGTTGCACGTATACGTTTATCGATCAGGGTGCGCAACATACAAGTGGTGACAAATGTTTTCCCTACATCTGTATCTGTACCTGTAATAAAAAATCCTCTCATCCTCTTCCCTCCTTTTTTGTTAACTTATATTTTACGATAGTTAACAAAAAGAAACAATAAAAAAAAGCGTCCGAAAGTTATTCGGACACTTTTCCCTCTCTTTTTGCGATACACGCAGCAATTAGATCGCCATGAAAGCGACCGTTTTCAATAAAAATTTCATTCGCGTTATTTCCAGCGGCAATGACACCGGCAATAAAAATACCTTCCACATTCGTTTCCATCGTTTCTGGATGATACATCGGCCGCCCTGTTTCAGCATCGATATGAACGCCCATTTTCTTTAAAAAATGATGATCAGGGTGATATCCTGTCATTGCAAAAACGAAATCGTTTTTGATTGACTTCACTTCATCGCCAACGCGATAAATAACCGCGTCTTCCGTAATTTCTTGCACATGGGCGTTAAATTCCATTTGAATGACCCCTTGGCGTACAAGCGAGTCAAATTCGGGCAAAATCCACGGTTTGATGCTCGAAGAATATTGTGAGCCGCGATATAATACGGTGACGCGCGCCCCTGCTTTCACGAGTTCTAATGCTGCATCGACGCTTGAGTTTTTTCCACCAATGACGACGCAATCTGTATTGTAATAAGGATGTGCTTCTTTAAAATAATGCGTCACTTTCGGCAAATGTTCCCCAGGCACGTTCATATAGTTTGGGTTGTCATAATATCCTGTCGCAATAACGACATACGTTGCTTCGTACGTATCTTTGCTCGTTTCAACGATGAACGTTCCATCCGCTTGCTTCGTGACACGCTCTACTTTTTCAAACGCATGAACGCGAATGTTTTTCCGCGTCACCACTTCACGATAGTAAGCAAGAGCTTGATTCCGTTTCGGCTTTCGATTTTCTGTAATAAACGGCACGCCACCAATTTCTAAACGGTCACTCGAACTAAAAAAAGTTTGATGTGTCGGATAGTGGTATATGGAATTCACGATATTTCCTTTTTCAATGACAAGCGGTGAAAAGTGCGCGTTTTGCAATGCGATCGCAGCAGCTAATCCACACGGTCCTCCACCAACAATAATGATTTGTTCTTTTTTCACTTGACGCTCACCTCAATGAAAAATCTCCTATCATACAATGATAGGAGATTTTTCGCATTCGTGCAAATATTAAATCCAGCCACGGAAACGGCACGCTTCCGCCATTTTCCGCACCCCGACCATATATGCAGCTAAACGCATATCAACGCGACGTGTTTGCGACGTTTCATATACGTTATTGAACGCTTTGACCATCACTTTTTCAAGCTTTTCTTCCACTTCTTCTTCCGTCCAATAATATCCTTGGTTGTTTTGTACCCATTCAAAGTAAGAAACGGTGACTCCACCAGCGCTTGCTAGGACGTCAGGAACAATTAAAATTCCGCGTTCTGTTAAAATTTCTGTCGCTTCTAATGTCGTCGGACCGTTTGCGGCTTCAACGACAATTTTCGCTTTAATGTTGTGCGCATTTTCTTCTGTAATTTGATTTTCAATCGCTGCTGGAACTAAAATGTCACAATCTAATTCAAGCAGCTCTTTATTTGTAATTGTATTTTTAAATAGTTTCGTCACCGTACCAAAGCTGTCGCGACGATCTAATAAGTAATCAATGTCAAGACCGTTTGGATCATATAAACCGCCGTATGCATCAGAAATGCCGATCACTTTTGCTCCCGCATCGTGCATAAATTTTGCTAAATAACTTCCAGCATTTCCAAATCCTTGCACAACAACACGCGCGCCTTTTAAGTCAATGCCGCGCTTTTTCGCTGCTTCACGAATACAAATCGTAACCCCTTTGGCTGTGGCCGTTTCACGACCGTGTGAACCACCTAATACAAGCGGTTTTCCGGTAATGAATCCCGGTGAGTTAAATTCATCAATGCGGCTATATTCATCCATCATCCACGCCATAATTTGTGAATTTGTAAACACATCGGGCGCAGGAATATCTTTTGTTGGACCGACGATTTGGCTAATGGCGCGAACGTAACCACGACTGAGTCTCTCTAACTCGCGGAATGACATCGTACGAGGATCACATACAATTCCGCCTTTTCCACCACCATACGGTAAATCGACAATGCCACATTTTAAACTCATCCAAATGGAAAGTGCTTTCACTTCGCGTTCTGTTACGTTCGGGTGAAAGCGAATACCCCCTTTAGTTGGACCGACCGCATCGTTATGCTGTGCACGGTAGCCAGTAAACACTTTCACTGAGCCATCGTCCATGCGCACCGGAATTTTCACCGTTAACATGCGCAACGGCTCTTTTAACAGCTCGTATACTTCTTCAGGATATCCGAGCTTTTCAAGCGCTCTATGTATGACGATTTGCGTCGCTCGTAAGACATCATGTTTTTCTTCGTTGGTATGCTTTTCGGCTACCATTTGTAAACCTCCCATGACCTTTTGTAAAATATTGTCCGCCCTTCATGTCATAGTATACACCTTCTATGCGCATATGCAAAGAAGTTTTTATTGATTTTTTGTAATCGTTTTCAAAAAATCGATCATTCACATCATTATACGAAAGCGATATGGTTCTGTTTTTTCATTCAATCATAAAAATATATAATTATAAAAATATATTAAACATTTTGATAAAATATATTTGAGATCCCACTTCTTTTGTGATTATCTTTACATCTTATTGCATGGCTCTCTGATGAACATGTATAGTAAAAGAGAGAGCGAGGTGAACAACGATCATGATGGCGAATCGAGTGGAAAGGCATATGATTTGCGCCACTCATCCGTATTATCCGATGATCGACGAGTATTGTTTTCGGTCAAAAAACTTGTACAACTTCGCCAACTATCAAGTGAGGCAAACGTTTTTTCAACACGGCACGTATCTTTCTTACAACAAGCTAGACAAGCTGCTGAAAACAGAAGGGATGGATACAGACTATCGAGCGATGCCAATGGCTCAATGTGCCCAACAAACGTTAAGAATGTTGCATCAAAATTGGCAATCATTTTTTAAGTCGATGAAAGATTGGACAAAAAACAAAGACAAATATACAGGCAGACCGAAACCGCCCAAATATCTCAAAAAAGACGGACGATATGTACTTGTGCTAACGAATCAATCATGCAAAGTCGTCGATGAACACATCACGTTTCCTGCCTGTTTCCAAGGGTTTCGGTTAAAAACAAACATCAAAGGGAAGCTACAACAAGTCCGATTCATTCCGAAACACCGCCATATCATCATCGAAGTCGTTTACAAAATCCCTATTCCACCGCAAAAACAAGATCACAACAGATACATCGGTATTGATTTAGGATTAGATAACTTCGCAACCATTGTGAACAATGTGGGGAAACAACCGATCGTCATCAATGGTAAAGGTCTAAAATCCGCCAATCAATACTACAACAAACAGATGAGCCATTATCGCAAAGTAGCGAAACAGATGAATGGACTCGATTGGACAAAACGAATGAGCAAAATGACAGAAAAACGAAACCGCATCGTAGAAAACTTTATGCACCAAGCGAGTGCCTTTGTCATCAAACATGCGCTGTCTTTAGACTGCGATACGATTGTGGTGGGGATGAATAAAGATTGGAAGCGTGAAGTCCATCTCGGAAAGCGTACGAATCAAGCGTTCGTTCACATTCCGTATCAAACGTTTCTTCATCAGTTGCAGTACAAAGCGGTACAGCATGGCATTCGCGTCGTCGTGACAGAAGAAAGCTATACATCGAAATGCAGTTTTTTAGACATGGAAGAAATGAAGAAACAAAAGGAATACAAAGGAAAACGAATCAAGCGTGGACTGTTTCAATCTGAAAACGGAACGTTCATCCACGCAGATGTCAATGGGGCATACAACATCATGAGAAAAGTATTCCCAAAGGCGTTTGCCAATGGGATAGTGGGTGTGGGGTTACACCCGATCCGAGTACATGTCGCTTAAACGACGTGGACGGATAAACAATTTTATTAAAATCTTTATCATTATTCTATGATTTTAATAAAATTGATAACCTAATGAACGTACCGATAGAAAGGGGCGAAAAAATGAAAAAACGAATTTTATTTTGCTTTGCACATCCGGATGACGAAACGTTTACTGTTGGAGGGTTGCTTGCCTCATTAGCGAAACGTGAAGATGTAGAAACCATTGTATATAGCGCGACGCTTGGCGATGCAGGAAAATGTGGGAATCCACCGGTTTGTACAAAAGAAGAATTACCTCACGTACGTAAAAAAGAATTAGAACAGGCGAAAGCTATTTTAGGCGTCGATCATGTCATTACTGGTACATATCCAGATGGAAAGCTGCCTGAATATGAAGAACAACTTGTCGATTCGATTTGTCATATCATTGAACAGTATAAACCGTCCGTTGTCGTTACGTTTCCGCCACACGGCATTTCCGGTCATCGAGACCATCAAGCGATTCAACGGGCAACGTATCAAGCGGTCAAAGCAATGGATCATATCGTAGAACAGCTCTATTACGTGACTGTCGTCGGTCGTCCGGATCGCTACGGTGATCCGATTGAAAACATTGATATCGTCTTCACGTTTACAGATGAAGAGGCAAAAAAAGTGCGGCAAGCGTTGCTTGTGCACCGTACGCAACATTTATCCGTCGAACGTGTATTTCCAACTGTTCATCATGATTCGTTTCATAAGTTTCAAAATCGCGAATACTTCATCCGCGCATGGTCAAAAGAAAGCGAACCACCTTACCCATTTTAAAAATAACCTTCGCTTATACGCGAAGGTTATTTTTTCACAAAGTATTGATATATGTGGGCGATCGCTTCATTTGCGATCAATTTTTTCCCGTACTCTTCGACACGATAAATCGTTAATGTGGACGGACTACCATATTCAGCCAAAATGGCAACAAAGTTATCTGTTTGAATGACAGATTCAGCAAAATGTAAATAAAAGCGTCCTTCATAACTGTAAAGCGAGCCACCATGGCAACCGAGCGAATAGAGACGCGTCGCTAACTGAATGACATCTTCAAACGTTTGAAATTCGAAAAATATATCATCGCTTTCATCTAGCGTGACTTGCATTTCAATATAATCATCGCTAAACTCATCTTCCTCATCTGTCATCTCACCTTCGCTCGTTACGATGACAACCATCCCCTGTGCCGGTAAAGAGTACACTTCCACAGCGACCGACCCGTTAATTTCAAAGCCGAGCTCTTCACTTGCTTCCTCAATCATATCACGAAATAGCTCATGCACTTTGAACGTATCTTTCCATAAATCTTCTTTCGTTAAACCGCGCTCGACTAAATCGTCAAATGTGAGGAATATTTTAATTTTATTGTAGTTTAAGCGTTCAAGCCGCATAAACATCCCTCCTTACCTACACAGACTTTACTGTTAGCATATGACGAACGCATAAAAACGTTCGTCATATTACTAATGAGTTTACATCGTTTTCTCCCTTTTAGACAAGTATTTTTCATTCGATTTTAGCCATTCGTCCCATTGTTCTTTTGATTGTCCGAGAAAATGAGCACCGTACGTTTTTTTCATTTGTTCATCCACTTCGTCAAATGCCCGTCCACCTACTCCAATACGAATGGATGGATACGTTTGTTTCAATTGATCGACAAGTTGTAGCGTCGCCTGTACGTTTTGTTGTAACGTACACGATAAGAATATATAAGATGGCTTCACTTCATCAATGACAATAGGTAAATCATGTTGGTCAATACTTGCCCCTAAATAAATCGTCTCGTACCCTCTTCGACGCAAATATAAGGTGAAAATGAGCAGCCCAAGTTCATGCCATTCGTTCGGTCCACAGACAGAAATCGTCTTCGGCAGCAAGCGGTTTACCGGTAACATCGAAAACGCCATTCCAATTCTTGAACGTAAAAAAGCAGAGGCGAAATGTTCATGTGCACTCGTAATTTTTCCGTTTTCCCATAAGTCCCCAATTCGTACAAGAAGCGGACTTAATATATCGAGTGCCACTTTTTCAACCGTATATAAGCTAAACGCCTCATTTAGCAATTCATGCGCTGTCCACTCTTCAAACGATAAAAGTGCTTGCAACAAACGTTCGCGAAGCCCTGTCACATGATCTTCTGCTTGCACGCGCACTTCTGAAGGTTGTTGTTCTAAAAGAGAAACGGCTTGACTAATCGTAAAACCTTGATTCACTTTATCAACAAGCCATTTTAATATTTGGACTTGTTCCTCCGTATATAGCCGATGCCCAGCTTCGTTACGCGGTGGAGCGATGATTTGATAGCGACGCTCCCATGCTCGCAATGTCCCAGGCTGAATCCCTAACATGTTTGATACGGCTTTGACATTATATTTTCCTTCTTGCGTTGACATATAAAATCCTCCATCTTTCGCATCATTCTGTCAACATTATAGCGAACAGGAGGGAGGTGTGTAAAATTTGTATAAGTTTTGCTTAACTTTTATGTTCTAATTCGATCAGATGTGTCTCCGCACGCGCACCTAAACGAAGCGGAAGCGTCGTTGTTCCATATCCGTTGCTAACAAGTAGCATCGTCCCATTCACGTTTTGTAAACGCCCTTTTTCATATAAGCCAAATGGACCAAAACGAATTTGCCCACCGTGCGTATGTCCGCTTAAAACGAGAGAAATGTTATGTTCTGGCTTTATTTTTTGCATGATGCGCGGATCATGGCTAACAACGATGCGAAACGCCGCATCGCCTGCATCACTTAACGCCAAATCAAGCCGATCTCGCCTTTTATTCATATCGTCCACACCAAGCAAAGCGATGCGATCACCTTGTTCACTTTCAAATATAACCGCGGTATTATCTAATATTTTCACACCACTTTCAAGCAATAAGGCATCTAATTCATGGTAATCTACTTCATAATCATTATTTCCCCAAACAAAATAGACAGGGCCGAGCTGCTTTAACAATTCGACGTTTTGTTTGACACGTGAGAACGGTACTCCTTTTTCTATTAAATCTCCGCCGATGACAACAAGATCAACTTTTCCTTTCAACGAACGAATGAACGTTTCGGACAAACGCCGCCGATGAATATCTGAAATAAAGAAAATACGAAACCGAGAAAAGCTTTTTGGAAATGTCGGAAACGATAATGACTGAACAATGACCCGATTGCGATGCGCTTCGATCCACATGTAGATGATGAAGCTAACGAACGCTATGACAACATACATCATTTCAATTTTCCCTCTCTTTGTATACACTCATTGACATCATACCATATACGAAAGAAAAGAGAAAAAAAATCACCGTTTTTTCCACATCAATGGTTGCTAATATTATAAACGTTACCAAAACACTGTACGAAAGAAAACATTCTTTTCGATTCATCGTCTCCTTCTTCCATGCCCGTAACGTCTGCCAAATGGCTGTGCGAATTAAAACAGCATTGGCGATAAAACCGATCAAAAAACTAACAAGTGCAAAAAATGTTTTCATTGGATCAAAAATCATATCAGTCAAAAGCAACTCAAGTTCAAATGGCTCCACCGTTGGCGTCCAAGCAATCATAAAATAACCACAAATCAAACCGATGATCAAAAAAAGCCACATATGCCTCCCTCCTTTTCTCAACATAAACATATGAATAAAAAAATAAAATGACACAGTGTATACAGACATGTCATGTTTTCATATATATGAATGATGTTTATGAAAAGGAGGCGCATTCATGTTTACAACTCGAAAAACGTATTACCCATATACAAGCCCGTTCGATCCTTGTCCACCAATCACTCAAAAAACATATGTCACAGCTCCAAATTTATATGTCGGATTCCAACCGCCAAACTTGCCACAATTTTCGCCAAGTGAAGCGTTAAAAAAAGGAACACTATGGAAAATATTTTACGATCCTTATTACAACGCACGTGAAAAAGGAGGGAGAGCAGATGAACCAAATGCCTAAAGAGTATTATGATCTTCTTCATCAACTTCAAGCGATCGATTTTGTGCTCGTTGACTTAGCGCTTTATTTAAATACGCATCCGAACGATTATGAGGCCATTCGGCAATTTAACGAACGATCTTTAGAGCGAAGAAAGTTAAAAAAACAGTTCGAAACGCAATTCGGCCCCTTACAGCAATATGGAAATAGCTATTCCCAATATCCATGGGATTGGTCAAAAACACCTTGGCCTTGGCAAGTATAAGGAAGGGAGAAAACATCATGTGGATTTATGAAAAAAATTACAATACCCTGTACGCGTCAGTACGTGTAATCCGAAGCTTGCGAAATATTTAATTGAACAATATGGCGGAGCAGATGGAGAACTTGCTGCCGCATTACGATATTTGAATCAACGATACACGATACCTGATAAAGTAGTCGGTTTACTGACAGATATCGGAACGGAAGAGTTTGCCCACCTCGAAATGATTGCAACGATGATTTATAAACTAACAAAAGACGCTACACCTGAGCAGTTAAAAGAAGCTGGTTTAGGTGAACATTACGTGAACCACAGTCATGCATTATTTTATCATAACGCAGGAGGAGCGCCGTGGACAGCGACATACATTCAAGCAAAAGGCGATCCCATTGCCGATTTGTATGAAGATATCGCTGCAGAAGAAAAAGCTCGCGCCACGTATCAATGGATCATTGATATGAGCGACGATCCCGATTTAAACGACAGTTTACGCTTTTTACGCGAACGTGAAATCATTCATGCACAACGATTCCGAGAAGCCGTTGAAATATTGAAAGAAGAGCGAGACCGAAAAAAATTTTCTAGCTATTTATTTTCATGGTAAAGCGAAATATCATATTTATCTTTTAGCCAAGCATAAAGAATATGTCGGTTTTCCCATGTTTCTTTTTGAAGTAACTCGCTACTTTTTTGAATAAGCTCGCAGCGGAGTGCATGAAAATCTTGCTCCGCTTTTTCACTTTTCTTTTTATAAAAAGAGACGAGCCAGCCAAATGACGAAATCAATGCAACAAACCAAAAAATACGTTGGTCAATAAGAGCCATCACGAATCGCTCCACAGACGTGCGATGTAAAACGAAAACTGTTTGATATATATACATGCCAAATAAAGCGAGAGAAAATAAAAATAAACTGAACGACCACTTCATTCTTTTTTTCATATCGTCCCATTCTTTTTTGTGAGCGATGATGCGCTGTAAAATGACTTTTGTCACTTCATCTAATTCCATTGGGAAAATCATAGCCACCCCTACCGATCGTGTTTTACTACGATTGTATGTCCATCGGCAGAGGTGTATACCTTATTTTCCGTTCATATTTGGGATTTTTAATACTTGTCCTTTTTGGAGCTTCGTGCTCGTTAAACGGTTCCATTCTTTAATAAGGTCCATTCCTTTTTCATTTCCATAATACTTCATTGCAATGCTATATAACGTTTCATTTTCTTGTACTGTATGATAAATAAAAGACGGCTCTGTTTCATCGGATCCATCTTCCTCTTGTTTTGCTTCATTTTCGAGCGGTTTTCGTTGTGTCATCTCTTCTTTTTGTTGATCGACATCAACGGTCTCATAACTGTCGTCATCAATCGTCACAACTTGGACTGGACGTTTGTCAACTAAATGGTATATGCTATAAATCGAAATCGGCAATAAGACGAAAAAGAGCGCAAGAATACGAACGAGTGGGTGTTTTATTTTCCATTTCGTTTTTTTCTTTTTATGCACTTCACTTCGTGGCGGCAAATGAAGTTCATCGCTTTCTTGTTGCCTATTGACATTTTCCATTTTTTTACGCAAATTTTCTGCTTGATCTTCACGCATCGCTATTCACCTCTTCTGTCCGATACCGGATGTGTAACGCTAAAATAAAATCAATGAGAAAGTGGGCAAAAATCGTGACCCATAAATTGCCCGTCCATTCATATATAAAACCAATCCAAAAACTTAAACTAACGACAGCAACAAGAAGAAGCCATCTTCTCCAATAACGAATATGCAATAAACCGAAAATGACGCTCGCAAAAAGTAAGCCAACGTGCGTCTGAATGACACCGCGAAATAACAATTCTTCACAAAATGCAATCATTGCAGTCATGATAAAAATGTGCGGAACCGAGCGAGAACGAAACAGCTTTTCATTAATCCCACCATCATCATACCACTGTTCAGGTACATAACGAATGAGTAAAAAATCGACAAAAAGAACGAGCGCTGCACAACCGCCACCATATAATAATATTTCCCGCACATCCCATTGCCATATCGCAAAAAATGTTGCAGGTGTAAATAAATATATGCCTAATGCGAGCGCTACAAGAAAAATAAGCGCTTGTGTGAAATACAAGTGATATACTATTTCCTGTTCACTTATTTGATTGGCAATGTCCATTTGTTTTTTTATCATTTGTTTTCCACCTTTATCGAAAACATCGCCCGAAGCTCTTCATGCCATGGACGTAACTGTATTTGTTTCATATGTTTTACAGGGGCATTTACGTATATATGGGCGCCACATCGGTCACAACAACGTTCATTCGGAAGTGGTTGTTGTTCAAAATATGAAAGCATCGCACGCCGGCGACAAGTTTGTTCGTGTACCCATCGTTGCATAAATATCCATTTGTTCATTTTTTCTTTTTTTCTTTGCTCGATATGGGCATACAGTTGTTTTGCTAATATGTTCACATCTTCTTGAACATTCATTTGTTCTAACCAATATAAAAGAAGCCGTTGTTGTACATCTGTTAATCCCGTCTCTTTCTGTCCATGACGTAAAGCGTCCAGCGCATAAACGATTTGCTCTTTTGTCGGAAATTCCGCATCGATCATCGCTTGTCCGAGTTGCTCGTCTCCTGGCGCATACAATAATATCGCTATGCTTTCGTTTCCATCTCGCCCGGCGCGTCCAATTTCTTGCCAATATGCTTCCGGTTGCGTCGGCAAATGAAAATGAATAACGAAGCGAACGTTTGGTTTATCAACACCCATTCCAAACGCATTCGTACAACAAATGACGTCTAACTGATCATAAACAAACTGTTGTTGAATAAGAAGTCGCTGTTCGCCATCCATGCCTCCATGATAGTAACCAACACGATGATCTCCATGTAACATGTTTGCTAACGTTTCTGCCCATTGCCGACTCGATACATAAACGATGCCTGGCTTAGGCAATATAGCGATCAGTTGTTTTAACGCTTCCATTTTCTCTTCTAACGTATGAACGTATTGAACATATAAGCAAATGTTCGTTCGATCAAGTGGGTACATATGCTGTTTCACTCGATCAAGTTTAAGCGTTGCGACAATATCATCAATCACTTGACGAGTTGCCGTTGCTGTTAGCGCTAAACAAGGCGGGTTGCCGAGCGTTTCACGAAGAAGACCGAGCTTTAAAAAATCAGGACGAAAATCGTGTCCCCATTGTGAAATGCAATGCGCTTCATCTACAACAAACAACGAAATGTTTATGCGCGTTAGCGCTTCAATGAGCAAGGGAGATTGTAAAATTTCAGGTGAAGCGTAAATAAAACGGTACGATGCTAATTCATGTAGCACGTCTTTTTTTTCGCGATAGGAAAGAAAACGATTCAGTGCGACAACACGTTTTTCAACGCGATTTTTAAGCTGTTGTACTTGATCTTCCATGAGAGAGACGAGCGGTGAAATAATTAGCACACTACCGTCCAATATGTAGCCAGGAAGCTGATAACAAAGCGACTTCCCCCCACCGGTCGGGAGCATAGCGACACAATTTCGTCCATGAAGCACATCTTCAATAATTTCTTTCTGTCCGATGCGAAACGAATCGTAGCCAAATCGCTCCTTTAATATGTTAATCATCTTCCTTATCCCACCTTGCTAACGCGAGCCGAATTTCAAAATAAGAAACGTCTGGCAATGCTTCTTTAATTGCCCGCAATTTTTTCGTTTTTAATTGTCGTGCCTGTTGTATAATGCGCTTACGTTTATTCTCATCTAAAAACGGCATCGTCACAAATGACGGCACATATGTCGCGATTTCTACAACATGATCTTCAATCGTCCCTTTTTTCAATCGACGCAACTCGGCAATTTGTTCTAGTGAATATCCTTCTTTTAACATTTCCCAAGTTTTTTGGGCTGAGCTTGTTAATTGTGTGCGCATTTGTTCACGTAACGAGAAGAGAAGCGGAAATGTTTCCTTCTCTTTTTCTGTCGTCTCAAGTATAAAATGCAACACATTTTGAAACGATAGCGATACAGCTACATCTTCTTCTTTGATCGCATAAGCAATTTGTTCGTTCGTCCATCCGATGCGCGCATGGCTTGTCAACCGCCAAACAAAAATGTTTGCGTCTTTTTCTTCTACACGGCTGAGTAACTCATACATCTCTTCATATAGCGACCGAGCGATCGTCTGCATATGTTTATGTTGAAACAACCACTGCTTTACAAATGATTGAATGCGCTCATCGCGATGTATAGGCTCAAATGGTGTGCGATGAATGATGTTTGTGACCGTTTGAATAAGCAAAGAAAGCCGTTTCCAAAATAAAGAGGATTCATTCATATATTTCCACCCATCCACGTAAGGAGGAAAAGCAAAATAACGAAGCTCCTCTTTTCCGCTTAAAGTGATGCGATATATATGCTCATCCACTTTGTTAATCCATCCGTTAGCTTCTAATTTGCGTGCAATATGAAGCAACCGAGAACGATCAATCGGCACGGTTCCAAATAGCCGACTAGCGTTGTACCACTTGCTATCTTGTAGCGTTTGCGCCGTTTTTTTCCCGTTCAGCAAATGGTCAATCGCAGCGAGTGACCGATCACCACGAAAACGATCGATACAAAACAAAACGATGTGTTGTAACATGCAACATTCACTCCATTTTCCCTTTCATTTTACCAGATTAAGCGAAAGGATGTGAGGGAAAACTATGCACTGATAAGCATTTTCATTGGAGTTTTTTATTGAAAAGTTGTCGGAACACATTTATTATAAAAGTGTGAGGAATACGTTTCCAACGTTTCATATGAAGCGATTGGTTCCATATAATTAAGGAGGGTCATTGTATGCCAAAGTACACAATTGTTGACAAAGAAACATGTATTGCCTGTGGTGCGTGTGGAGCAGCTGCACCAGATATTTACGACTACGATGATGAAGGCATTGCGTACGTTACATTAGACGACAACCAAGGCATTGTGGAAGTGCCAGACGTATTGATTGATGATATGATGGATGCGTTTGAAGGCTGTCCAACAGACTCGATCAAAGTCGCGGACGAGCCATTTGATGGCGATCCAAACAAATTTGAATAAGAGCATCGAAGGGCAAACTTCACTTGAAGCTTGCCCTTTTCTTCTTTTCAATCATTGTCACCACTTGTCCAATCGACTATAATAAAAAAGTATACATAATGAAAAGGAGGAATTTGGCATGGCGTTTGAAAACAAAGTTGTTGAAGCGTTTATTGAAATTCCAACAGGCAGCCAAAACAAATACGAATATGACAAAGAGCGTGGTGTGTTTAAGCTCGATCGCGTCTTATATTCACCGATGTTTTATCCTGCTGAATACGGCTATTTGGAAAATACACTTGCGTTAGACGGCGATCCACTTGATATTTTAGTAATCGTCACAAATCCAACATTCCCTGGTTGCGTGATCGAAACGCGTGTGCTCGGCTACTTAAACATGGTAGACGGCGGTGAAGAAGATGCAAAATTAATCGGCGTTCCTGTTGATGACCCTCGCTTTGCTGATGTACGCAGCCTTGAAGATCTTCCACAACATAAGTTAAAAGAAATCGCTCATTTCTTTGAGCGTTACAAAGACTTAGAAGGAAAGAAAACAGAAATTGGCACATGGGAAGGTCCGGAAGCGGCGGCGAAACTTATTGACGAATGCATCGCTCGCTACAATGAACAAAATAAATAATGTCACGTTTGAAGCTGGCTTTTCGCCAGCTTTTTGTCTTTTTTCCGAACATTCATATATAAAAACGCTTTCATTTGTATGACCTTTCCGAAAGTTATTGACACATGTATACGGTTATGTTAAATTATCAGAAATTTAAAAACTTATGATTTGAAAGGAGCGGATATTTGTGGTTCGCATTTTAGTATCTGATGCGATGAGCGAAGAAGGTCTTGCCCCACTTCTTGCTGATCCAACGATTGAAGTCGTACAAAAGAAAGTCTCAGAAGTAGAAAATGAGCTTGACACGTTTGATGCGTTGCTCGTTCGTAGCGCAACGAAAGTCACAGAACAACTCCTTCAAAACATGCCGAATTTAAAAATTGTTGGGCGTGCTGGAGTCGGTGTCGACAATATCGACGTTGACGCAGCGACACGATACGGTGTCGTCGTCATTAACGCTCCAAATGGCAATACGATTTCTACAGCGGAACATACATTTGCGATGATGGCTTCATTAGTGCGCCGTATTCCACAAGCGCACATTTCAGTCAAATCACGTGAATGGAATCGTTCCGCTTTCGTCGGTGTCGAGTTATTCGGAAAACATTTAGGAATCATCGGCTTTGGGCGCATCGGTTCTGAAGTAGCGAAACGGGCGCGCGCGTTCGGTATGCACGTTCATGTGTACGACCCATTTTTGACGAAAGCACGGGCAGAAAAAATTGGCGTCGATGTTTGCACGCTTGATGAATTGCTTGCGCAAGCGGATATCATTACGGTACATACACCGCTCACAAAAGAAACGAAAGGTCTTCTCGGCCCAAAAAACTTAGCAAAAACGAAAAAAGGTGTCTATTTAATTAACTGCGCGCGCGGTGGAATTATCGATGAACAAGCACTGGTTTCGTTTTTAGAAAACGGACACGTGGCAGGCGTCGCCCTCGATGTATTTGAACAAGAGCCACCAGGAGATCATCCGCTTCTTTCGTTTGATAACGTCATCGTCACTCCGCATCTTGGGGCATCAACGATCGAGGCGCAAGTGAATGTCGCGACACAAGTCGCCGAAGAAGTATTAAAATTTTTACAAGGCAAACCGGTCACATCGTCCATCAACTTACCGACATTATCAAAAGATGTATACGAAAAAATTCAAGCGTTTTATACATTAGCTCGCAAAATGGGCATTGTCGCTTCCCAATATATGAGCGAACCTGTACAAGAAATTGCAATTACGTATTCCGGTTCCGTCGCCGATTTAGAAACGACATTTATTACACGTAGCTTGCTCGCTGGATTTTTAAAGCCGCGCGTCGCTTCAACAGTCAATGAAGTGAATGCGGCGATGATTGCTAAAGAGCGTGGCATCGCCTTTAGCGAAAAGTTTTCAGCTAATGGCAATGACTATAACAACAGCATTACATTAACGGTATATGGCGAAAACAAAACGTTTACGATGAAAGGAACGCACATCGCCCACTATGGCGATCGCATCGTTCATTTTAACGGCTTTGCGATCGACTTTGCGCCAGAAGGACACTTACTATACATTCAACATCATGACAAACCAGGAATGATCGGAAAAGTCGGAAACATTTTAGGAGACCATCAAGTAAACATTGCAACGATGCAAGTCGGTCGCCAACAAGCTGGCGGAAAAGCGATTATGATGCTTTCGCTCGATAAACCGCTCGATGATGCACTCGTTGAAATACTTGAGAAAATTGACGATATTGACGTTGTAAAAAGATTGGAAGTATAAAAGGTTCAGCCTCGTGGCTGAACCTTTTTATCCAAGCGGAACGGCTTTTCGTTGTCCTTTAGAAAACGTCATAATTTCAGTGTAACCGACTGTTTTTGCGAGAGCGATCGCTCGATCATAATCCGCCCCGACATCTTGAGGAACGTGCGCATCAGACGATAACACAATCGGAATGCCTTTGTCATAGCACATTTGCAGTAGACGAGGATCAGGGTATAGCTCTCCGACTGGTTTACGCAATCCTGCTGTACTAATTTCTACGCACGTTTTCGAGTTTGCTAGTGCTGTCGTTGCCCGATCGTACTGTTCAAGCAAAAATTCCTCATCTTCTGGCACGTATTTAAAAATTTTTACTAAATCCAAATGACCGATGATATCAAATAAGTTCGATTCAGCTAACGTCACGACTTGATCGAAATATTTTCGGTATGTATCGTATAGATCACGACGATCCCATTCTTTTCGAAACTCAGCTAAATCAATGCCAAAGTCATCCACCCAATGAATCGAGCCGATGACATAGTCAAAATCGTAAGCGCGAATAAATTGCGCCATTTCTTCATGTTTACCTGGCGTGTAGTCCATTTCAATCGACATTTTCACATCAATTCCAGCATTCCACGCTTCGTGAAATAAACGAACGTAATCAGCCATATCATAATAGCGCCGCTCTTCAATCCACGCATTCGATAAAATGTTTTTCGTTTGATAAAAGTGATACGCATGTTCGGAAATACCGAAATGTTCAATGCCTTTTCGCGCGGCTTCGTCCGTAAATTGCTTCAAATAGTCGAGCGTTAACGTCCCGCGCTCTAAATGATTATGGTAATCTGTTAACATTGTTCTCTCCCCCTCTCTCGTATTGTTTTACATTATATAGCACATCTCTCTCTTTTTCTAGTTATTTAAACCAACAAGAAACAATAAATGAATGCACGCGGCCATACCAACAACAACGAGCACTCGTTTCATCATATCTTCCATCGTCTATTCCCTCCCGTTTGCGATAACCATATATGTTGTATGCAAAAATGCAAACGGTTAGAACGATAGAAGGTTACATTTTACAATTGCTTTACAATAGGATAAAAAAGTGTTCCAGCAAGTGATTGCAAGAAATGTTGTTGTGCTCGATGATAGCTAATAAGCACACACGTAGCTGGACCAGCAGAAGCATGTAGCGGAAGGGAACAACGAAGTGGTCGTTCCCCATGAACAAGCTTCCACTCACGCCATATTCCTTTTGAGCCAACTGGAATGATTTCATATACACCATCTAACTGCAACAACGTGCGAAATAACGAAAGTGGAATGATCCGATCTTGTTTTTGTATAACCGCTTCTCCAACGAGCGGCTCGCCAATGACCGCCCAACATGCATCATTTGGCGTAACATTTATCCTTTTTTCTGTTTTGCGCACCGTGCCGACAGCTACAAAACCGACAGCTGATTGCATGAGCGGCATATTTGATTCGCTACTTCCTGTTATAGGGAGCGACAACTGCAATTCTCCCATCGTTTGTTGAACGCCTGCGACAAGTGCATCCCATGCATGATCGTTTACAAAATTTTGTAAAACAAAAGCTTTTGGTGTGGCTCCTATACTCATTAATTCCATCCATGCTACTCGTGCACCATAGTACGCAACAACATCGTATGGCACATTTACAACATCATCTTGTTTTAAACCAATGCCACCTGAACAATCTGTCGCCAAAACGAGTTCGTTTTCTTCATCAAGCGGCACACATAATATGTCACGCATGCCGTTCCCTCCATACTCGTTGCAACGTTTTGGAAACGACAACTGCAATCGCCACATTGACTCCCGTAGCTAGCATAAGAGAAGGGATGATGGAAAATACAAATGCTGGGCTCATGATCCATACAAAAGGCAACGGTGCAATTAGTGCATTACCGATGAAAAAACATACATAACTAGAAATGAACCATCCTCTTCTCATTAACAAGCCGACAACGTATAAAAGAGCTGCCATTTCCACCGCCACAAGTATATGAAAAGGCCCAAGCGGAAATCCGCCAAATAGAGCAGATACAATATGCCCAACACTTGCAACGACCGCAGCAGCTGTTGGACCGAGCAAAAACGCAGCCACAACTGCCGGTGCACTATCTAATGCAATGCTTCCAATCGTAAATGGGATTTTTATAAGTGAACCGATGACGGATAAACTAATAAACATAACGAGCAACGTGAAACGCCTCATTCCGATTCACCCTTTTTTTCATTTTTATCACGAAACACGATGGCGCTTCGTTCATATTCTACGTCTTTTACGTGTAAACGAGCGTTAACAACGCGTGCAATCGCAAATAAATAGTCTGATAAACGATTCATATATTGTAAGACGACTTCATTCGTTTGTTGTTGCTTCATCAGCGCAACGACACAACGTTCTGCTCTTCGCGTCACGGTACGTGCCATATGCAAAGCTGCTGCTTGTGGCGAACCTCCCGGCAAAATAAACCGTTCAAGCGGCGGAGCTTGTTGAATATATGCATCGATACGTTCCTCTAAAAACGTCACCATGTCCGCTTTTACTTTGTATGGCATTTTTTCACCGACAATAGCTAAATCACCACCACAATCAAAAAGTTCATGTTGAATGCGTTGCAATTCTTCATAAATGTCGCGAAACTTCTCATCCTGTAATAACGTCATTGCCCAACCGATGACAGAATTCGCTTCATCAATCGTTCCATACGCTTCAACACGTACATCGTTTTTATCCACTCGCCCTCCAACTAAACTCGTTTGTCCTTTATCACCTGTTTTTGTATATAACTTCATGTTCTCCCTCCTATTTGATTCGTTCATTGATTCCACACCATACGTAATCGACACGGTTGCATATGCTCGCTAACTGTTGATACGTCCAGCCAACCATATCTCTCCATGCTCGTTCATGCGCATCGATCGGCACGATACCTTGCCCAATATCGCAACCAATCCAAACGACCGTCCGTTCTCCCGCTTGTTCCCATTGCTTCCACGCACACATATACGATCGGATCGCTTCTTTTTCATCGTCCGTATAAGGAAAAAAATATTCGCGAATCCAATGTTCTATTCCTTCAAGCACAACAACAGCCGCGGTTTCGTCATGTGGAAGCGGAAACATATTTTCATACGCGCAATACCAACTGTATGATGTATGCGTGAATGAATAATGGGCATTTACCCATTTTCGCTTTCCTTGAAATGCACCGCCGCTAACGAAATGCATCGCTTTCTCTCCTCCCATCGTTCCTTCGTATTATAAAGCGTCACTCCTTCGCCAAACGGAACGTGCCATTCCCAAAACGGACGAATGTCCGGTGCGTACTTCGATAATATATAACGAATGACCCCGCCGTGCGTCACAACGACAAGATGTGAAACGGACCGATGAATCGCATCGCTAACAGCTTGTTCAATACGAGATTCAAACTGAGGAAGCGTCTCACCATTTGGAGGCGCATAGCGAAACGGATCATCTAACCAGCGGTGATATGCTTTGACTGTTTGCAATTGTTCATATGTTTTTCCTTCAAAATCACCAAAATTCAGTTCTCGCCAACGATAAGAACATTCAATGACGTGATTCGGAAACAACAAATGCGCCGTTTGGCGACAGCGGAGCAAATCGCTTGTCATAACGATTTCTGGTTTTAGCTCATGCGACACATTTTTCCGCTTAATTACCGGCACATTCGTCCAGCCGATATATTGTTTCGCTTCATTTTCTTTCGTTATAAAATGGCGAACGTATGTAATAGCCAAATGACGAGCCATAAAAACGTTTCGCCTCCTTCCACAAACGCCCCAAGCACATCGCCTGTAATTCCACCGAATTGCTTCATAGCAAACGCACGCGCGACAACATAAAACAACATAAGCGCCAAAAACAATATGATCGTTTCACGCGATAACAAAACAATGAATGCGTAGGCCATAACGAAAGGTACGTAGCGGTGATCGACATATTGACGAAATGCTGCTGCCATCCCTGTCTGTTTCGCAAGTGGCGTCGTCAATAAAAGCAACGTCATGCCAAGACGTGAAAGTAACGGAAGGCAAAAAAGAGAAAACAACGACATGTGCGCAACGGTCTCAAACATAAAAATGAAACGGAAACCAAGTAAAAATAAAATGGAGAGCACCGCAAACGCTCCGACACGCGAATCGCTCATAATATCTAGACGGCGCTGTCGATCGCGATATGAAAAATACGCATCGCTACAATCCATCCATCCGTCAGCATGCAAACCTCCGGAAAGAAAGATAGAAAAAAACATGAGCAAAAATGATAAAACGAGCACAGACACATGATGAAACATGAACATGTACAAAGCAACGAGAAACGCTCCCATCATCGCACCGACGAACGGAAACGACAGAACAGCCGCGCGCGCTGTTCGCTCATTCCAGTCCACTTGCATACGAAGCGGAAACACAGTTAAAAATTGTGCAGCCAACATTACACCACGCCACATGGCCATCTTCCTTTCTTTACAATCGGCAATCCGTAACGCATCAAAATCGCCACATCGCTTAATGTAACAAGATGTTGGTGCAATAAACCGAGACCGTGCATATACATATACGTTCCTCGTTCATTAGGTACACCGTCATAAAACACTTCATTACTTACAATGATTAGTCCTTTAGCTTTGTCACTTAACTGTTTCATTTGTTGAACGATGCGCGGTACTTTTCCATGTACATCCCATATATGATCACGAAACAACTCATTTGCCCATAAATTCGTCAAGCAATCAAGCAGGACGATATCACGTTTACAAAACATATAAATGATGCGATCGAGATCATACGGTTGTTCCCACGTTTGCCACCGATCACGTTTTCGTTGTTTTTGATGATGAGCAATGCGCGCTTCCATTTCTTCATCTGTGCGTATCGCTGTCGCAATATAATGAAGTGAATGTGTTGTTTCCGCCATCGTTTTTGCACATTGTTCTGCAAATGAAGATTTTCCGCTACGCACTCCACCGCTAATAAATACGATCATTTATTCCACCGCCTTAAACAAAGCAGGAGCCGATCATTCTCTTCTTTCGTTCGAACCGCAAAACGAACATATTTTCCGTCCAGTTCTTGAAAATTAAACGTATGACGAGCGACAATGCCGTGTTGCAACAAAAAAGGAAAAAGTGTCATCGTCTCATCATGCAACATATAAAAATTGACAACAGACGGTGAATAGCGATAACCGAGCTCAGTAAACTGTGAAAATATTCGTTTTCGCTCTGAAGCGATGTATGTTTTTGTTCGTTCAACAAATGCCTCATCGTTCAATAATTGTTTTCCGATTTGTTGAGCGATCGTGTTCACGCTCCATGGCGGTTGTTTTTCCGTTAACTTTTTTACGACATGCTCATGCGCTAATACATAACCGAGCCGTACACCTGCCAATCGGTACATTTTCGTTAATGACCGTAGCACAATTAAACGATCAAATGTGTGCAAAAAAGAAGAAACGGAATAACCATCGAGCCAAAAATCGTAAAACGCTTCATCGACAATGACATATACCCCTTCATCATTTGCTGCTTTTAATAAAGCATACATCGTTTCTTTCGGCCATATCGTGCCTGTTGGATTGTTCGGATGACAAACGAATAGCGCGTGTAAAGACGGCAAGCTTTCTATGATTTGTTCAATCGGTGGTTGCCAATGTTCATCTAACATAAACGAGTGAACGGTACAACCGTAAGCTTCACATGCGCGACGATATTCTGTAAACGTCGGCTCAATGATACCAATATGTTGACCGGCAAATTGTTCAGCAAGCAAATAAATGCATTGGGCAGCACCATTTCCGACAAATACATGGCTGCGCGCGACACGCTCTCGTTCAGCAATCATCGTTTGAAGCGACTCGCTTCGCTCCTCTGGATATTCGCTCATCCAACGTAACCACTGCTGTTCTGTTAGTATATATTCGTACCGCATTGGATTGACATTGACGCTAAAATCAATATATGAGCTTGGCATATTCATTTGCATCGCTTCATATAAACGATGTGGATTAGCCCCATGTGCAGGCAAGCGCAAGCAAACTCCCTCCTATCGTAAAAGCAACGGTCGTGCGTATCATGATTGCCACCGCTCGTTTAATGTGCCGAGCAGCAAGCGGAACAGACGCATCTCCAATCGTTGGTCGGACACATATGATACCGTGATATGTGTTCACTCCTCCGAGTTGAACATGTAACAACGCGGCCATCGCCGCTTCGCACCATCCGCTATTTGGACTTGGGTGATTACGAGCATCGCGAAATAATAGTTTCCATTCTCGTTTATTCGCACGATGAACAAATAGCATAACGAACGCTGTCAGTCTAGCAGGAATGTAATTGAGTACATCATCTAATCGAGCCGATGCCCAACCAAATTGAGCATATCGTTCGTTTTTATAGCCGAGCATCGAATCGCACGTATTTACAGCGCGATACAACATCGCTAACGCTCCCCCGCCAATAAAAGCATAAAAAAGAGGGGCAGTTACTCCGTCGCTCGTATTTTCGGCTACTGTTTCCACACATGCACGTACGATCCCTTCTTGCTGCAACGTTTTTGTATCACGCCCGACAATCATCCCGACATTTTTTCGCGCTTCATCAATATCCCCTTTTTCTAACGGATCGAGGACATCATACGCTGCGTTCGCTAAACTTGTCGGCGCAATCGAAGTAAAAATGATCATTGCTTCAATGAATATCCCGAATATAAATGAAAGTCGGTAGGCGCTAGCAATTAGTCCGTAACTTATGATTAACGTCACCGCACAAACGACAAACAGCGTGAATATTCCTTTTCCTTTTCTCCATTTTCCTTTGTTCAAACGACGATCCATGAACGCAATCATTTGCCCAATCCAACAAACAGGATGAAAGCGGCGAGGATCAGCAAATATGCGATCGAGCAAAAGCGCAAGCCACACAGCCCATATGTGCGTCATCGACCGTCACCCTTTCGCTGTCGGTAGCGATCAATGGCTGTTTGCGTCGCTTCATATACGAAACGAGCGATTTGTTTACCAATCGATGTAATCGTTCCAGCGTATTCATAATACGTTCCTTGTTGAGATGCAGCGATGACCGTCGAATCTGTCGATGTTCCTGTCGCAATTGTGTGGGTTTGGGGATCGATGACTTGTTTATCGTACAGCGCCTTTGCTTTTGCTTCTGTTGCGGTCATTAACGCCTGCACAAACGCGGCTTCTGATAAATGCGCATCAATAAAAATGAACGTATTAATCGTTCCCGGAGAAGCGACTACATCTGTACGGCGCCACGCCTGTGCACTATCAACCGCATTTCCAACCCCAGCCGTTACGGCAACAAAAAGGCGAACATCTTCATGAGCAGACGCAAACGCGACATCATTTACATAAACAGCGGTCATCATCCCAACGGTCCACTGCTCATCAAAACCGTGTTGTCGCAAAAATTGAATCATCTCTTGCTTTGCATCATCACAACGATAATCAAGCGGCACATGCCGATTGACAAACGTCGTTGCCCAGCGCGTTCCGCCGCCAACGAGCGCAGAGGAAAGCACTTTAAACGGTTTTGCTGTTTCAATGACGATCATCGTTTCCTTTTGCTTAACATGCCATAGCACATCATGCATAGGCTGCTCTAAAAACGGAACGAACGTCACAAGCGGTTTTGGCAACACCGGATGCTCATATCGTTTCATGTTTGTTTCAAATACGGATGCAATCATCGATTCATTTAACAACTCTTTCGGTGTACCACATGCAACGGCTTCTCCATCTCGCAAAAAAAGAAGACGATCGCAATAAAGCGATGCAATGTTTATATCATGGAAAATAGCAACGATCGTCAGCTTCGATTGCTTTAACAAATTAAGCAATTTAAATTGTTGTGCCACATCCATATGGTTCGTCGGTTCATCTAGGAGCAATACGCGCGGTTGTTGTGCCAGCGCTCGAGCAAGTGCAACGCGCTGACGTTCTCCACCGCTTAACTGCTCTAATAAAGCATGTTGTTTATGCGCCAATGTCACCGCATGGAGTGAATCACTAACCACTTGCTCATCTTCCTTTGTCCATTTCGGAAAAAGAGTTGATTGATAAGGATAGCGACCGAGCTCAACCATTTCTTTCACTGTATATCCGAACGAAACATCTGTATGTTGCGGCAACGTAGCGATCAATTTTGCATATTGTTTCGGCTTATATGTTTCAATATGTTGACCACAAACAAAAATGTCCCCTTGCTGTAAAGCAAGTTCGCGACTTAACAGTTTCATTAGCGTCGTTTTTCCTGATCCGTTCGGACCTAAAATACCGAAAAACTCTCCTTCATATACTGTAAATGAAACATGTCGTAATACTTGTTTTTCACCATATCGATACGAAACGTCTTTCACATCAATCATGTTGATCCCGTCTTCCGTCTTAAACTTTTAAACAACAATATTGCAAATAAAGGGGCACCGATGAGAGAGGTAATGACCCCGATCGGCAACTCTCGCGGTGAAACGATCGTTCGCGCGACGACATCCGCTAATACTAAAAACGTTCCGCCGTATAAAAAGGAGAGCGGCAACAATTTTCGATGATTCGCCCCGCAAATAAGGCGAGTCATATGCGGAATAACGAGCCCGACAAATCCGATCGTTCCCGATACCGCTACCGCCCCTCCTGTAAGCAAGGAGGCGCTAAGTAAAATCGCTAGCTTTTTTTGTAACAAATGTACGCCAATATTGGCAGCGACCCGTTCACCGAATGAAAAAGCGTTTAACTCCCGAATATGTGCAAATAAACCGAGAGAACCGATGATAAAAAACGGAACAAATAAAGACACGTACGACCAGCCGCGCATCGCCACGCTCCCCATGAGCCAGCTAATGACTTGACGCAATTCTTCGCCGCTAAAAGCGACCATAAGCGAAATGAGCGAACCGAAAAACGCATTTATGATAATACCGATTAAAACAATCGTCTCCATCGCCATATTTCGTTCCGCAAGCCGTGCAAATAATAAAACAAACAATAATGTCACGAGCGCAAATATGATGCTAACGATCGGGAGCGTAAAACGTCCGAGAAGCGAAAACTGAAGCTGAAAGAAAAAGACGAGCACTGCGCCAACGGCTGCCCCAGACGATACCCCGATTGTATACGGATCGGCAAGAACGTTTTTCAAAAGTCCTTGAAACGCTACCCCTGCCAGTGCTAATGATGCCCCGATCAGAAAGGCGAGTATCACTCTCGGTAAACGAATCGCAACAATAATTTGCGAAACGGTGGCAGGAACATTTGTCGGCGTATGAAACAACTGATGTAATACCGTCTCCCATATAGAAGAAAAGGGAATCGATTGTGATCCAATCGATACCCCTAATAACAAGGCAATCGTTGCAATAAGCGATGCGCTCATGTAATTATTTAAAAATGTCTGGATAAACGACTTTGGCAATTTCTTCGACCCCTTCAGCTAAACGTGGTCCTGGACGAGAAACTAAATCAGAATTGACATCGTATACTCGTTTATTTTTAATTGCAGGGACATCTTTCCAAGCTGGGCGAGCGAGCACTTGCTCGACAGCGTTCGGTGTGTAATAACCGTATGTCGTAATAATGACATCTGGATTTAACGCCACCGCATCTTCTTCTGTAAACATCGGCCATCCTTCTTGATCGCCTGCTGCATTTTTCGCATGAATGATCGTTAACATTTCATCCATAAACGTTCCTTTTCCAGCCGTATAAATTTCTGGTGCAGGAGAAACTTCCACCCAAACGGTTGCCTCTTCTTTTACTTCTTTTGCTTTTTCCGCAATGGCATCAATTTTTTGCTTCATTTGCTGCACAACATCGGCTGCCTCTTTCTCTTTCCCTGTCGCTTTCCCAATCAATTCAATCGACGCATATACATCGTTGAACGATGTGGCGTTTGGCACAACAATCACTGTAATGCCTGCATCTTTTAATTGCTTTAATCCTTCCTCAGAATTGTGAGCGCTTGATGCATGCGCAAGCACAATGTCTGGTTGAAGTGAAATAATTTTTTCAACATTAAACTCCATGCCACCAATTTTTTCTTTGTTTTTCACATCTTCTGGATAGTTATCAAAATCGCTTACACCGACAATTTTGTCGCCAAGCCCTAACGCGTATGCAATTTCTGTATTGCTCGGAATGAGTGAAACGATTTTTGTCGGTTCTTTTTCAATCGTGACATCGCCAACCGCATCTTTTACCGTAACCGGAAATGCAGCCTCCTCTGTTTTCGCCTCTTGCTTCGTTTCTTTCGCTGGCTCCGCGTTATTGCTGCACGCGGCTAATCCGAGCGTCAATACAAGCGCAAGAAGCCACACATATTGTTTCCATTTTTTCATCGTTTTTCCCCCTTTTATGTATGTCAAATAAAAAAGCCCATTCCTAATGGAATGAGCTGGAAACAACAAAAGACAATCACTTCCCCTTGTCGTTTCGCCGTCTCACTCCCCGAAGACGCGAATGACGGTGCAAAAAGGCAGGTCTACTGACTTATGCGTCATCCTACTTTGAAGCCTTCCCGTACGAATTGTACAGTGGCGGTTTTCATTTCGTCAGCATTTACAGTTGCGGGGACAGTTCTGGACTTGCACCAGATTCCCTATTAAGTCTACTAGGTTGCCCGTTCGACACCTTTTTGCAACGAACGTATGTAATTGTCGAACAATTTCTACGTTTCTATCATAACGAAAAACGTCACTGATGACAATAAAAATTTTCTACTTCAATGGCAATGTAAACGTAAACGTCGTTCCTTCCCCTAGTTTGCTATGGACAGCGATCGTTCCTTTATGCGCTTCAACGATGTTTTTCGCAATCGCAAGACCTAAACCTGTACCTGAGCGCCCGCGCGTGCGTGCTTTATCTGCTTTATAAAAACGCTCAAACACAAACGGCAAATCTTCTTCTGCGATGCCTGAGCCAGAATCTTGCACAGAGATGCGCACGACTTCTTCCCCTGCATCGACAATGACACGTACTTCGCCACCGTTATCTGTATGACGAAGCGCATTATCGATTAAATTCGTCAACACTTGTTCAATTCGGTCAGGATCGAATGAAACGATGAGCTCATCGTTCATTTCAACAAGCAAATGAACTCCTTTTTCTTTCGCTAACGCTTGAAACTTATGAATGATGCGCTCGATATACGGTCTAAGCGGCACTTGTTCTTCATGAAGCGTTAAATGCCCTGCTTCCATGCGCGCTAAATCAAGCAAATCGTTGACAAGGCGACCCATGCGCAACGATTCATCGTAAATTACTTTTGCCAATTCTTTTTTCTCTTCATCTGTCGCGGCAATATCATCGACGATCGCTTCGCTATACCCTTGCAACATCGCAATCGGCGTGCGCAACTCATGCGAGACGTTTGCGATAAAATCTTTGCGCAACTTATCAAGCCGTCGTTCCTCCGTCATATCGCGAAGCACCGCAACAGCACCCCGAATGACTTTGCCATTGTATAACGGCGTCATAACAATGACCCAATTGCGACCTTGTAAAGCCATTTCTATCGCTTGTTCTTTTTCCTCCGCGACCGCTTTCGTAAACAATTCATTCACTTCGGGAGGAAGTGGCAATAAATCATCGCTTTGCCCTTGTTCATAATACCACGCTTGTAAAAATCGGTCAGCTGGTGGGTTTGTAATGAGCACTTCCCCGTTTCGATTGAATGTAATGACACCATCGGCCATGCTACTTAAAATGCTTGCTAATTGCTCCTTTTCTTGATTTAACGCATTAATATGAAACTGCAACTGCCGTCCCATTTGATTAAAAGCCATCGCAAGTTCCCCGATTTCATCATGCGTGACAATCGGCACTTTTGAATCAAATTTTCCACGCGCAATTTCGAATGCCACTTGCCTCATTTTTCGAAGCGGCGCTGTAATGCGTGTAGATAAGAAAAAGGCAAACACGGTCGTTAATACAATGGCGATAAACGCGGCAAGAAAAATAAATTTTGTCGTTTGCTTTGTCGTTTCTTCTACCGCTTTTAACGACTGATATACAAATACCGCGCCATTTCCATCCGACGTATGAAGCGGAACACCGACAATAAATAGTTCATTATATTCGTCGTTTCGCATCGTTTGATTTGGCATAAGGGTTCGTTTCACTACTTTTTTCCCATCAAATACGCGCCCTAACTGTTGATCTTGCTGAATGAACGAGAGCGGCAAATCAGGAAGTTTTTCATTTGGCGAATACCAATAATGACGATCATCGATAATGATCATTAACTTTGTTACATCATCCACCATCGTCCACGCAATGGAGCGCGCAAACTGCTCGTCATGTTCAGCGACAACGCGAGCCACTTTTGTCGCTTGTTGAGTAAGTTGATCACTTGTTTTTTCTAAATAATATTTTTCAAAAAAACCGAGCAATAAGACGGTTAAAATAAAAAGGACGAAAGCAACAAGCAACAAAATCGTCAGCCATAGTTTGCCGACTACACTACGCCATAACGCCATCATTCATTCACGACCTCAAATTTATACCCGACACCCCAAACGGTGACGATCATTTTCGCTGCAGCTGGCGACACTTTATTTAATTTTTCACGCAATCGCTTGACGTGCGTATCCACTGTGCGCAAGTCGCCAAAAAATTCGTAATGCCATACTTCTTTTAACAACTGTTCACGGTCAAACACTTTATCTGGCGATTTCGCTAAAAAGTGAAGCAACTCATATTCTTTCGGAGTTAAACTGACTTCATGTCCATCCGCTGTCACACGATGCGCATCATGATCAATTGTTAAATGCGGGAAAACAAGCACATCCCGTGCTGTCGTATCTGTCGGTACATATGGAGAGTTGGCTGTGCGACGAAGCAGCGCTTTTACACGAAGCACAACTTCACGCGGACTGAACGGTTTTACGATATAATCGTCCGTTCCTGCTTCAAACCCTTGCACGCGGTTCGCTTCCTCTCCTTTTGCTGTCAACATAATGACAGGCGTTGCTTTTTTCTCACGCAACTGTTTACATACTTCAATCCCATCTTTTCCTGGTAACATGAGATCAAGCAAAATTAAATCATAATCATTTTCAATGGCTAACGCTAGCGCTTCTTCGCCGTTTTCCGCCTCATCAATGACATATTGCTCACGTTCTAAATACATGCGAAGCAAGCGGCGAATTCGTTCTTCATCATCCACAACTAAAATTTTAATTTCCTTCTCCATGATGTCATACCTCCTCCTTTTCTATTGTACAAAACCGCCAAACTTTTTTCTACTTCTCGTGAAGAAAACTCGCATTCTTCCCCATGCTTAGAAGCAGGGGTTTCCTGCGAGATTTTTCATGAAAAAACGCCTTCGTGGCGAAGGCGTTTTTAAGATCCAGCATATGAGTGTAAACCGGCAATGACTAAGTTTACCGCCACTAAGTTAAACATAATGATCGCAAAGCCAATAACCGCAAGCCATGCGGAACGTTCACCATGCCATCCTTTCGATAGTCGCAAATGTAAAAAGGCAGCATAAAACAACCACGTAATGAGCGCCCATACTTCTTTCGGGTCCCATCCCCAAAAACGCGTCCATGCGATTTGCGCCCAAATCATCGCAAAAATAAGCGCACCGAGCGTAAATACTGGAAAGCCGATCGCTACGGAACGATAACCGATTTCATCAACTAAATCTAAATTGACGTTTTTCACAAGCGGTTGTAATGCGGCTGCGATACGTTTGCGTAAAAGCAGGCGAAGCAATCCGTATAGCGCAAGCCCAGAAAATAAAGACCAAATGACCGTATTTAATTTCCGCGCGTTAATGATCGCTGGCATGTCCACAAGTGGCTTCATGCGCTCTTCTGTTTTTAGCACTCCTTCATGCGGGCCAACAAGCGCGGGCATATGGTATACCATTTCATCTTGCTTGCCATTTTTATCGATCCACTCAAATGTTGCTTCATAACCAGCAACGCGAAACGATGTTGTCACGATGACAAAACCAAGCGTACTAATTAAGAAAAATAATACAAATTCAAGCCAAAACGTTCGCTTACTCGGTTTTGATTGATCGACAACACGAATTAAATAAATGATTCCGGCGGCAAAACTAATAGCTAAAATGGCTTCTCCAGCTGCTGCTGTCGTCACATGAATATGCAACCAATCGCTTTGTAAAGCTGGGATGAGCGGTGAAATTTCCCGCGGAAACATGCTCGCATAAGCGATGACTAAAATGGCAATCGGTAAAGTAAATAAGCCGAGCAAGCTCGTTTTGTAAATAAAATAAATGACGATAAACGCGCCGACAAGCATCATGCCAAAAAACGTTGTAAACTCAAACAAATTGCTGACAGGTGCATGTCCAGCGGCAATCCAACGCGTAATAAAATAACCGAGTTGAGCGACAAAACCAATGATCGTCACAAAAATCCCGATCGTTGCCCAACGGTCTACCCCTTCTTTCTTTTTGACACGAATCGCGCCACCAAAGAAAAGCGTTGCAACTAAATATAGAACAAATGCCACGTATAGTAACGTGCTACTTAGCTGAACCACGATGTTCCCCCCTTATAACCGCTTGTCCGCTTGATCGATTGGCATGACAAACGGCGTATCATGAAATATACTTTCCAACTCTTTTTTCAGCCCAAACCAGTTTTTATTCGTATGTGCGGCAACGAGCACCTCGTCGTTGATCCGTTGAATCCATACGCGGCGATGGTTCCAATACATCCCTTGAATAAGGCCGATCATAAAAATCGCGCCGCCAACGCCTAAAATCCAAAGTGTAAAATCACGACGCACCGTTAATGCGGATACATTTCGTGTTTCAATATTCGCAAACGCCATTTTATATTTGTTATTACCAAGCGGTTCAATCGTTTGACGAATGGCGGTGAAGCTTACTTCGCCTTTCGGACGATCCGGAGCAAACATTTTAAATACGAATGCTGGATTGTTCGGTACTTTCGAACGCGTATTTGGATTGCCGTTTTCATCAAAATAAAAATCTGGAAAATAGCTTAATAGTTGCACTTTATACCCGTTACCAAGATCATATTCTTTTTCTGGTTGAATTAAATCAACTGTAATTGTACCGAACGATTTGTTCGTTTCCTTGTCGGTGAGATGAAACGACATGCTTTTTAATTCATCTAGCTTAAAATCAACTTGGTATAATGCGTAATGATCGTGTTTTAACGGTTCATTCACTCGAATCGAAAAGCTTTTTATTTTTTTTAATTTCGGTTCTTCTCCCGGAACGGCCGGGCCGATACGCTCGTACAATACGACGTCCGTTTGATAGTTTTTCGCCATCATTCCGCTACCGATGCGATCAATGGCCGCTTGAAATGCTTCTTTCTCTTTTCCTTTCTCATATACTTCAAAAATAAATTTTTTATTTTCTAAAAAATATTTTCCGTTCGTTCCGGGAATTTCTTTGATTTCTCCTTCACGAATCCACATGTTTTCATCGACATACATGCCCGGAACGAAACGAAGCATGGCACCGATTAAAAAAATGATGAGCCCAATATGGTTTACATACGGTCCCCAACGTGAAAAGCGCCCTTTTTCAGCTAAAATATTTCCGTTTTCTTCTCGAACGCGATAGCCACGCTTTGTTAACTTGTCCGCGATGTTTCGCCATGCCGTTTCATCACTTTCTACTTTCGAGCGACTAAATAGACGTTGTCTTTGTAAAAATTGTTCGTTGCGCGTCACTCGTTGATTGTTTAATGCACGATATAACGGTACAACACGGTCTAAACTACAAATGACAAGCGATACGCCAATAAGTGCAATAAGCAACATGTACCACCAAGAACTATACAAGTCATGAAAGCCAAGCGCATAGTACCATTTTCCGAGCAAACCGTACTGCTGCTCATAATATTCCGCTGGTGATACGGTTGGCGGAATGTACATTTGTTGCGGATAAATCGTACCGATTGCGGAAGCAATGAGCGTAATAACAATAAGCCAAACTCCAACTTTGACAGATGAAAAAAAGTTCCAAATTTTATCAATGATCGTTTTATTGTACGTTTGTGAACGGCGCGCGCTCCCTTCATAGCGCATATCTAATAACGCTGGCACCTCTTCGAGCGGCTTGCCACACGCTTCACAAAGCACCGTTCCGATCGGGTTGACATGCCCGCATTCACATTTTACTTGTTCCATGTTGAAAACCCCTTACGGCTTAATTCGTTCCATATATTTTTTTACATCTTCTTCTGTCATCGTTCCTGTAATAATGTCTACAATTTTTCCGTCTTTGTCGATTAAAAATGTCGTTGGCAGCGGATTAATATCGTACGCATTCATCACTTGATCTTGTTGATCAATCACAACTGGGAACGCAAGCTGAAAGCGATCAACGAATGTTTGTACCGTCACTTTCGCTTCACCAACGTTAACAGCAATCACTTCTACTCCTTCATTTTTATATACGTTGTATTGACTATTGATGTATGGCATTTCTTTTTCACACGGTTTACACCACGTTCCCCAAAAGTTTAAAAAGACACCTTTCCCACGGTAGTCGGATAGTTGAATTTTGTTGCCGCTTAAATCAGTAAGTACGAAATCTGGTGCTGAATCGCCCACTTGAATCGCTTTTTTCTCGACAAATACGTTCGAATAAATGGTATAACCGATCGCTGCAAGCATGATGGCTAAAATGACTGTTCGAAGCCAAAATCGCTTTTCTTTCATCGCCAACTCTCCTATAAACCGTTTTCATCAACCTCATTATACAAGTTACCACTATATAAATAATGAAAATTATTTGAACAAACTGTGACAAAATTATGATACATACGGCGAACCAGCTAATGCAAGGGCACGCAATTGCTTTACTTCATGTGGTGACAATTCGCGGTAATCCCCAGGATTTAAACCTTTTAAATCTAAAAAGGCGTAACGTTCCCGCTTTAACTTTAAAACAGGGTGACCAATCGCTTCAAACATGCGCCGCACTTGACGATTGCGTCCTTCATGAATGCGCAGCTCAACAATCGCCGTTTGTTTTCGCTTATCAATTGATAACACTTTCGCTTTCGCTGGCGCAGTCACACCGTCTTCTAACATGACACCTTTTTCAAGTTGTTTCACTTTTTCGCGCGCTGGAATGCCTTTTACTTTTGCGATGTACACTTTTTCAATTTCGTAGCGTGGATGCATTAATATATTCGCAAACTCCCCATCGTTTGTTAACAACAGCAATCCTGACGTATCGTAATCTAGCCGCCCGATCGGATAAATGCGCTTGTTTACATGCTTGAAAAAGTCGGTCACTACTTTTCTTCCCTTTTCGTCTTTTACGCTAGAAATGACACCGCGCGGCTTGTAAAGCAAATAATATACCGGCTCTTCGCGTTCAAGCGGAATGCCATCTACTTCAATGCGATCTTGTGGACTAACTTTCACTCCAAGCTCTGTGACTACTTTTCCATTTACTTTCACTTTTCCTTCGACGATCAATTGCTCTGCCTTTCTTCGCGATGCTACGCCTGCATGAGCAATCACTTTTTGTAACCGTTCCATTTCATTCACCTCACTATATAGTTTTACCACATTCGGTACAGGAGTTCAAAAATAAGAAAGGAGAAAATCGCACAGAATGCGACTTCCTCCTAGCCTCTCTTGTATGAGGGAAAAGAAAGAATAAGAAAAGAAAGAAACAAAAACCAAACGATCTTCACTTGAAAAAACACATACACGATCAACAGTAAAACTAGACCAAACAAATAGAAAACAGTTATTTTTCCTTTAATTGATCCAGCCATTTTATTTACAATCATGTAATATAGCCAAGATATAAATAGATGAAACACATATAAAATCAAAAACATAGCTGTAAAAACAACAATATTTGATGGACTACTCAACTCGTTGGAAAAAAGGGAATGTTCAATCATCAGAAGCAAAAAGCTATATACGAAACTTAAAAGAAGAGATAAAACTGTGATATTTATGACAAATTTCCTTTTCACTTTATTCCCTCACCTTTTAAAATGATACAATACTTAATTATAAAGTTTTCCTCCTGTATTTACAATATTTATATTTTATTCCCCAAACATCCATAAGACAATAAAAAATGATACGATAAAGCTAATGAGGTCCGCAAGCAAGCCGACTTTCAGCGCATCACCCATTTTGCGAATACCAACCGCACCAAAGTAGACGGTAAGTACATATAACGTTGTTTCTGTGCTTCCTTGAATGGTAGAAGCTAACCGACCGATAAATGAATCAGGGCCATATGTGGCGATTAAGTCGGTCACGATGCCGAGCGATGCCGTTCCTGAAATCGGACGAATGAGCGCAAGCGGCACGACTTCGGGCGGTAATCCGAGCGGGACGATGAACGGCTTCATATATGAAATAAAAAAATCAAGGGCACCGGAAGCGCGAAACACAGAGACAGATACAAGCATACCTACTAAATATGGAATAAGAGAAAAAGCAATTTGAATTCCCTCTTTTCCTCCTTCGACAAACGCTTCATACGTTGGAACGCGCTTATACGTCCCATGCAGTAAAATACAAGCGATGACCATCGGAATAAGCCAAAGCGACAAAAATTGAATGACGTACATTACATCCCTCCTTTTTTACGCCTCCGTATGTAAAATGCACGATCAATCATGATCGCTGATATCGTGGCAATGAGTGAAGCAACAAACGTTGTGCCAATAATTTCTCCTGGTGAAGCAGAGTGGTATGTCATCCGAATCGATATGACGGTTGCAGGAATAAGCGTAACGCTTGCGGTATTTAAAGCGACAAACGTAATCATCGAGCGGCTCGGTTCCTCTTTTTGGCCGTTTAGCTTTTTCAATTGCTCCATTGCTTTAATGCCGAGCGGCGTCGCCGCATTCCCAAGACCGAACATGTTTGCGACCATATTTGATAATATATACCCAAGAGCCGGATGGTCGGACGGCACCTCTGGGAAAATTTTTTTCGCCATTGGTCGGAACAAACGAGCAAAAAAAGAAAGCAATCCAGATTGCTCGGCGATTTTCATTAAACCGAGCCAAAAAACGAGCACGCTAATTAAACCAATGCTAATCGTTACCGCTTCTTTCGCTCCTTGAAACATCGCCTCGTTGACGTCTTTCATCGTCCCATTTATGCCCGCAAACACAAGCCCAATAAGCAAAAGCGCCACCCAAATGAGATTAACCATCGCGCCCCACCCCTAACAACCAGTCAAAAAAAGAACGTGTTTTCTTTTGTTGTTTATAAAAAATAGGTGTTTCATCGACTTTCTCGTTGCCGATATACAGCTCCGCTTTTCCAACAATCGATGGCACGCCTGTCTCTTTCCATCGTTCTTGTGGGCGAAGTAATTTCCGCTCTAAACGAATGAGCGCTTCTTCCTTTTTTGTGACCGGATATATAAAATCGCGTACAACAAATAGATGTTTATCATAAAATGGGTCTTGAATTTGTTCTACAATCTCGTCCGCTTTTACGGTCACAAGCTCATAGTGCGCAAATCCGTGTTCATACATGGCCATATGATCGTTCCAATCATCGCCTGCGTCAATCGTCACCGCAATGAGATCAAGCCCATCTTTTGATGCCGTTGTCACTAATGTCCGTTTCGCTCGCTTCGTATATCCTGTTTTCCCCCCGGTACAATATTTATACAAATGCGTTAACAGCTTATTTTTATTGCGCCAAATGCGGTCCCAATCTTCCGTTGGATTTGGTGCCCGATACAATTTCGTTCCCGATACTTCGCGAAATTGCTCATTTTGCATCGCATATCGCATCAGTAACGCCATATCGTACGCAGTCGAATAATGATTTTCCGCATCATCTAACCCGTGTGGATTCGCAAATTCCGTATTTGTCATACCGATTTCTGCAGCTTTTTTGTTCATTAAAAAAACGAAGCCTTCGACGCTACCGCCAACATGCTCAGCGATCGCCACCGCTGCATCGTTTCCAGAACGAAGCATAAGCCCATATACTAAATGTTTGAGCGCAATTTTTTCGCCCGGTTTTAAATAAATCGAAGATCCTTCTGTACGAACCGCCCGTTCACTTACTGTCACAAGCTCTTCCCATTTTCCGGATTCAATCGCTAAAATGGCCGTCATAATTTTTGTAATGCTCGCAATACGCCGCTTTGTATGCGCATCTTTTTCAAATAACACACGCCCTGTCGTCTGTTCCATTAAAATCGCGCTTTTCGCACTCACCGACATCGCCTTCGCTTCATTCGGAAAAAGAGAACAAAAAAAACAAAGCACGATCACCCATACAAACCATTGCCGTCGCATACACCCTCATCCCTTTGTCCGTTTTGTACAAGTGTATGCGCTAGTCAACAATGTATGATAAGAAAAGCGAAAAGCGTCCGCTTATCGGCGAAGATCGCACAAGCCCCACCGAGGAGGCTGTTGCCGCCGCAGTGTGGGGCGGAGCGACTCGAGCCGATGGCGCTTGAAGCTAGACATCAACTCCAAATTTTATACTTTCTTATCTTTACAAAAAGACCGCTACATGACGCGGCCTTTTGCTTTGATGAATCGCTGTTGAACGTCATCCCAATTGACGACGTTCCACCATTGTTGAACGTACGTTGCGCGATCGTTTTTATATTGCAAATAATACGCATGCTCCCATACATCTAACACAAGGAGCGGAACTGTCGTCCATTGCGTCCCGTTTTGATGTTTTTCCGCCTGTAAAATGTCTAGCCGTTCAGCAAACGGTGACCAAACAAGAAGCGCCCATCCGCTTCCTTCCACTTGCTTCGCCGCTTCAGTAAAATGTCGTTGAAACGCTTCAAAGCTCCCAAAATCGCGCACAATTTGTTGAAGCAGCACCCCCGTTGGACGTCCGCCCCCACGCGGTTTCATATTGTTCCAAAAAATTGTGTGCAAATAATGCCCTGAGCCATGAAACGCAGCTTCGCGCTCCCAATGTTTTAATAACGCATAATCATTCTTCTCACGCGCTTGTTGCATCATTTTTTCTGCCCGATTTAAACCGTCCACATAGCTTTGATGATGTTTTTCATGATGCAGTCGCATAATCTCTTCAGCAATATACGGCTCGAGGGCATTGTACGCATAAGGCAGCTGAGGTAACGTATGCCCTCCAATCGGTACGCGCTTCCGTTGTATTTGTTCATATATGTTTGTCACTTCCTCATGAATGCGCAAAACATCTCCACGCTCTAGCTCCACGTTTAGACGTTCCACCGTTTCTGCATCAACATATGGCTTTACTCTCTCAAGCCACGCTTGCACGTTATAAATATATTGTTGCATACTCCCACCTCCTTCGGCATCATATGCAACAAAAAAAGAAGCTGACACACGCAGCTTCTTATTGCGATTGGATCATTTTTGTTCGGTAGTCTGTTTCATAAAATTCGAGTTCTTCCCGCATCGTTTGAAAATCAGCTTCAATTGTATGAAGCAATTGTTGTAACGATGGAGGAGCAGGTTGTCTCAATTTAATCGAATGTCTTCCTGTATACGCTGAGCGGCTATCTTCATACCATAAATCGCGCTTTGGGGTAAAAAATTCCGCCACACATGAATGATAAATTTTATATAATGCTTGTTCGGCTGCTGCTTTCCGAAACGGCTCTTCTTGAAGCACAATGCGACACGCATCGACACCTTCTTCACCATATACAGCTAAACGGCGCAAATCCGCAAGCACTCCTTCATAATAACGACGGTCGCCTGCGCATTCTTCCTGCATTTGTTCAATCGTCGTTTCATTTAAATAGCGAGCAATTTGTTCTACAATGCGGCTTAGCAACTGCTCCACTTGCTTCGTTTGATTAAGAACAACAGTATTCCCCATATGCAAGCCTCCTTTACGGTTGCGAGATAAATAAAAGCGGTGATTTGAGCGTATACGATTGTTTTTTGGCAAGCGCCTCAAATACTTCTGGTAATTTCGCTAAATCGATGGATGAAAAGTAGCGACGAAGCTCTTCTTCTTCACTAATATATACACGTTTCCGTGCCCGAAGTGACGGATCGACGAGCAAACAAACGAGCGCAACAATGTCTTTAAAATATACGTCTTTCCCGCCCGCTTGAAATACAGGATCTTGTTCATATGGTGTCCATTGTGAAAAACGCTCATCGAAATAACGAACATATAATACGTGCAATGTACGTTCTACTCCATCATCGTCAACAAACGTCACTTCTGAACGATTAAAAAAATCTTCTGACGTATTCGGCTGTGCTTTTTGCAATTCATATCCATGACACGAAATAATTTTCACGAACGATGCACCCCTTTTTCAACAACGAAGCTACATTTATTTTACCATAAATTACGAATCGTGCGAAAAATTTTATCATTTTTAAAGAAAAGAAAACAGGCGCATAAAAGCACCTGTTTACTTTCCTGGTAATGTGCCGATTTCATATAAAAAGACCGCTAAACATAATGCACCGATGAGGCTCGGAAGCCAGACGTGCATCTTCACTTTTTTATCTAAAAGATCGTAGCGCTTGCCCACCTTCCCACTTAATATAAACACAACAGCAACAAAAATAGCGAGCACGGCACTTTGCAAAATTGGATGTAAAATATACGTCTCTACATAGTATTCAACCATTCTTCCAAAAACAAAAATAAAAAGAAGCCCAAAGAAAAAACGAAAACTCATCCCCCATCACCTTTGATTTACTCATTCGCTTCTTGCAGTTGTTCGTTGAGGCGTTCGAAAAATAAGTCGGCTTCGCGTTCTTCTTCTTGTTCATCCCATTGCGGCAAAGGCGGAAGTTCGTCTAACGTCTTTAAGCCAAAGTAGTCTAAAAACTCTTTTGTTGTCCCATATAAAATCGGGCGACCTGTTCCTTCCGCTCGACCTACTTCTTTAATTAACGCTTTTCCTAATAGTGTTTGAAGCGGTTTATCGCTTTTGACGCCGCGAATTTGTTCAATTTCTGCCCGCGTGATCGGTTGGCGATAGGCGATGATCGCTAACGTTTCAAGCGCTGCTTGTGACAACGATGACGTCGTTGGCGACTCAACGAGCTTTTGCAAATATGGCGCGCATTGTTTTTTCGTCACAAGCTGAAGCGTTCCTGCCATTTCAACAACAGTAATACCGCGCTCTGTTGTTTCGTACATACGTTTCAACTGTTGGGCGAGTTCATAGACACGCTCTTCTTGGATATCAAGCACATCCGCCATTTGTTTATACGTCAATCCTTCTTCACCCGCCGCAAACAGTAACGCTTCCATAATGGCCAATTCATTCATATGCATCACCTTTTTCGTCGAATATATAAATCAGCAAAATTGTTTTCTTGCTCGACAATAATTTCGTCTCGTTTCATTAGTTCAAGCAAAGCTAAAAACGTCACGACAATTTGCTCACGATCGTCATACGGAAATAAATCATAAAAGTTCGTTCGTTCTCCGCTTTTTAATATTTGTAAAATTTCTTCCATCCGTCTTCCGATTGGAATTTCTTGACGCGCCACTTTCGTATGAAGCGGCTTTTGTAATTTTTTGCGCCGCAACAATTTTGCAAGCGCTCCAAGCATATCGTACAAATCTACATCAAGCGCAAGTGGAGCACCATTCGCCGCATAAGCGGTTAAATCGCTCGGCGGTTTCGTAAATAAAAGCGCTCGCTCTTCTTCCCGCTCGCGCAACTGTTTCGCTGCTTCTTTAAACTTTTTATACTCGATTAACTGTTGCATTAATTGTTCGCGCGGATCTTCTTCGATAAATAATTCTTGATCTTCTAGCGTTTCTTCATGTTTTGGCAACAACATTTTACTTTTCATTTCAATGAGCGTTGCTGCCATCACTAAATATTCGCTCGCGACATCGAGCTGCAATTGTTTCATCGCATGAATGTAAGCCATATATTGCTCCGTAATTTGCGCAACAGGAATATCATAAATATCAATTTCATATCGATGAATTAAATGCAACAATAAATCAAGTGGCCCTTCAAATTGATCTAATTTCACATGATAATGCACATTGATCCCACCTTTTTTCACAACTAATAGTATAATACACGTAAGCATATGAAAAAAGGGGGCTTTCACTTGTATCCACAGGCATATATCGAATATTTACTTCACTTCCATGCCACGCGCGACTATTTCGAATGTCATGAAGTGCTAGAAGAGCATTGGAAACAAACAAAGGAACATATATGGATCGGTCTTATTCAGCTTGCTGTTGGAATGTACCATTATCGCCGAGGAAATATCGCTGGTGCAAAACGAATGGTAACGAAAGCCATGCGTGCATGTCAAAAAGAAAAACAAGCATACGAAGCACTCGGCATACATGTCGAGCAACTTGTATCTCTCCTTCATACGTACGTGAAGCGAATAGATCATGGGCAACCGTATGAAAGTATTTGTCTTCCAATTAACGATGTTTCTTTGTTGCATATATGTAAACAGCAATGCGATGTAAAAGGGCTTGTATGGGGAGAAAAAAGCGATATGTCAAACGAATATATTATTCATAAACATAAGTTGCGCGACCGAAGCGATGTCATTGCTGAGCGTGAGCGTCAAAAGCAAAAAAGACAGGGACGTTGATCCCTGTCATTGTTCGCATTTATCCAAAAATGAAGCAGTCATATCATTGGCGCATAACGACTTATTTGGATACAATTCTTTTAACGCTTTCACCATTTGCTTTCCAATTCCTTGATGGCGATGGGATGGATTGACGCTAATATGTTGCACTTCAACCGCATGTTCGCGCACAATGACGCCGATAATGCCAATAAGATCTTCTTCTTGCTTCCATAAAAACAGCTGCCAGTCATCGTTTGTTTCATAGTTTTTCATCGTTTGTTGAAGCTGTTTTAAGTCTTTTTCATTTGGCATAAACGACAAAAGACCCATCGCAATTTTCTCATAGTTTTTTCGATAGCGAACTAGCATATGAATCCCTCATTATCGACAAGACTTATTGTTTACTCGCTATTGCTATTATAAACGGTCTTGCCGCTTTTTTAAACATTTTTTAAGAAAATGTGCGCATGACATTCGCCATTTCAATGGCGCTGAGCGCTGCCTCCCAACCTTTATTTCCTGCTTTCGTCCCAGCGCGCTCAATCGCTTGTTCAATCGTATCTGTCGTCAACACTCCAAAAATGACCGGAACGCCTGAAGAAAGAGCGGCGTGCGATGTTCCTTTCGCTACTTCATTACATACGTAATCGTAATGGCTCGTCGCTCCGCGAATGACGGCACCAAGTGTAATGACCGCGTCGTATTTTTTCGACTCCGCCATTTTTTTCGCGACAAGCGGAATTTCAAATGCCCCCGGCACCCATGCGACATCAATCAGTTGCTCTTCTACTCCGTGACGTTTTAATCCGTCCAGTGCCCCGCTAAGCAATTTGCTTGTAATAAATTCATTAAATCTCGCAACAACAATGCCAATCTTTAATCCTGTGCCAACTAAATTTCCTTCATATACGTTCATTTTCTTCTCCTCCTTTAAAAGTGCAACATATGTCCTAGTTTTTCATATTTTGTGCGCAAATAGCGCTCATTATGGCACTTCGCTGGCATTTGCAACGGCACGCGCTCAACGACTTCTAATCCGTACCCTTTCAATCCTGTAATTTTACGTGGATTGTTCGTCAATAAGCGCATTTTTGTCACACCTATATCTTTTAAAATTTGCGCACCGATTCCGTAATCGCGCAAGTCTGGCGCAAAACCTAATTTTTCGTTCGCTTCAACCGTATCGTATCCTTGTTCTTGCAACTTATAGGCACGCAATTTATTTAACAAGCCGATGCCGCGTCCTTCTTGACGCATATATAGCAATACTCCCCGTCCTTCTTCTTCAATTTGCGTTAAAGCAGCATGAAGTTGCGGACCGCAATCGCAACGGTGAGAGCCGAATACATCGCCTGTTAAACATTCGGAATGAACGCGCACGAGCACAGGTTCATCTGGAATGATTTCACCTTTGACGATGGCGATATGTTCTTTTCCGTCTAACGTATTGGAATATCCGATCACTTTAAATTCGCCGAAATCGGTTGGTAACGTAATTTCCACTTCGCGTTTGACGAGCTTTTCTTTTCGATTGCGATAAGCGATTAAATCTTTAATCGTAATCATTTTCATATCGAATTGTTCCGCGATTTTCTTTAAATCTGGCACGCGCGCCATCGTTCCATCATCTTTTATAATTTCACAAATGACACCTGCTGGCTTCGCTCCACAAAGACGAGCTAAATCGACAGCTGCTTCCGTATGTCCTGCACGACGCAATACTCCACCTTTTTTCGCAACAAGCGGAAAAATATGACCTGGTCGTTTAAAATCGCTTGCTTTTGCTTCTGGATTCAGCATTTCTTGAATGGTCAACGAGCGTTCAAATGCGCTAATGCCTGTCGTCGTTGCTTTATGGTCAATGCTGACAGTAAAAGCTGTTCCATGGGCATCTGTATTATGGTTAACCATTGGCGCTAAATCGAGCCGATCAGCTAATTCTTCGGTGATCGGCACGCAAACGAGACCGCGCCCGTGCGTAATCATGAAGTTAATGACCTCCGGCGTTGCTTTTTCTGCAAGTGCTACAAAATCCCCTTCATTTTCGCGATCTTCGTCATCGCAAACGACAATAATTTTCCCTTGCATTAAATCGTAAATCGCTTCTTCAATTGTATGGAACATCAGCGCTCACTCCTTATATCCGTGCTCTTGCAAAAATTGCATCGTCAATCCTTCACGTTTCCCGCTAACGAACTGTTCAACATATTTACTAATCATGTCACATTCAATATTGACAATATCGCCAACTTTTTTGGCACCTAAAATCGTCGCTTCACGCGTATGCGGAATGAGCGAAATCGTAAACGTTCGATCCGTTAAACCGAAAATCGTTAAACTTGTGCCGTCAACAGCTACAGAACCTTTTAAAATCATATATTTGCGCAAATGGCTCGGCACTTCGATGTCATAGTACACAGCGTTTGCGACAGGCTGTTTGCGAACGATGCGTCCAACACCATCTACGTGTCCCGAAACAAAATGTCCACCAAAGCGACCGTTCGCAGCCATCGCTCGCTCTAAATTGACTTTCGCTCCTACCACAAGCGTTCGAAGCGACGTCGCCCGCACCGTTTCAGGCATCACATCGACCGTAAAAAAGCGATTAGTAAACGATGTGACCGTTAAACAAACGCCGTTGACTGCAATGCTGTCACCGAGCTGTACGTCTTGTAGCACTTTTTTTGCCTCGATCGTCAAAACAATCGCTTCCCCTGTTTGTTTCATTTGTTGAATCGTTCCGATTTCTTCAATAATCCCTGTAAACATCGCGATCATCCTTTAGCAACGATTTTTATGTCTGGTCCGATCCTTTCGACATGTTTCACTTGTAAACGAAGCGCATCTATCATTCGTCCAAATCCTTCTCCACCGATGGCAGAAGGAGCTTCATTCCCCCCAATCAACATCGGTGCGATATACGCAATTACTTGTTGAACGGAACGAGAACGTAAAAAACTACCGTGCACTTGCGCTCCCCCTTCAACAAATATGGACATGACGTTTCGCTTGCCGAGCTCAAGTAAAAGAGACGGAACATCAATTTTATTTTCATTCATGCGAATCATTTGTACACCTGCCTGTTCATACGGCTTCATTTGTTCCTCAGTGACGTGATGTCCGACGACGATCCATGTCGGAGCCATCTTGTCTGTCACAACGTTCGCATGAAGCGGTGTGCGCAAATGTGTATCGAGCACAACACGAATCGGTTGTTTTCCTTCATGACCGAAACGAACAGTTAAGCTCGGATCGTCGGCTAAAATCGTGCCGACACCGACAACAATCGCATCGTGCATTCGTCGCTCACGATGCACATCACGCCGCGCTTCTTCCGACGTAATCCACTTGCTTTCCCCTGTTTTTGTCGCAATTTTTCCATCTAAACTCATCGCATACTTTAACGTGACATACGGCATGTTCGTTGAAATATAATGAAAAAACATTTCGTTTAACACATCCGCTTCTTCTTTCAATACGCCGACGGTAACATCAATGCCCGCTCGCTTCAATTTTTCAATGCCTTTTCCCGCAACAAGCGGATTCGGGTCCGTCGTCGCAACGACGACGCGCTTTACCTTTTTTTCAATTAATAAATCGGCACAAGGAGGAGTTCTACCGTAATGACTACACGGCTCAAGTGTCACATAAACCGTCGATCCTTCCGCTTTCTCCCCCGCCATGCGCAACGCATGTACTTCCGCATGCGGTTCTCCTGCTTTCAAGTGCGCCCCAAAGCCGACAATTTCACCGTGTTTGACAACAACTGCACCAACAAGCGGGTTTGGCGACGTTTGCCCACGTGCTGATTCCGCCAATTGCAACGCCAAGCGCATATATCGTTCGTCCATATCGCACCACCTTTCCACCATGAATAAAAAAACCCTAGGAACGACGTCCTAGGGCAAGATGTATGTAAAGATCGCCTTTTTTGCATAGCAAAAATAACCCATCGCCAAGCTTATTTTTTCCAATAAGTGACGTGAGTTTTTGGCAATCCTTCTCCCATCCAGACTATACTGTCGGCTCCGGAATTGCACCGGATCATGCCTTAACGGCTCGCGGGCTAAGAAACATCCGTTTCATTACCGCCGGTCGGGAATTTCACCCTGCCCCGAAGGATGCGCGTATTCCATTTTTATTCATTATATCACAATAAAACGAAATGTCTATGACTTTGCAATAAACAACCAATAGATTGCTCCCCAAACGAAACTAACGAGTAAAAGGATGAAAAATAACGCCCAGTTTTTTTTCATCTCTTCATCCTTCCTTTAACTTTATTGTTCGTCCCACACCTTTACTTCTTTCATGACATCTCCATTTTTCATCGCCTTTACAACGTCCATTCCAGCGGTGACTTGACCGAATACAGTATGCACACCATCTAAATGCGGCTGTGGTTCATGGCAAATAAAAAATTGGCAACTTCCTGTATCACGACCTCGATGCGCCATCGATATCGCACCTTCGATATGTTTATGCGGATTGTTGTCTGTTTCACACGGAATCGTATATCCTGCATCGCCTGTTCCATTTCCTATTGGACAGCCACCTTGGCTTACAAATCGCTTAATGACACGATGAAACGTCAACCCGTTATAAAATCCTTCATTCGCTAGCTTTTCAAAATTTGCGACTGTTGTTGGCGCTTCATTCGGGAATAGTTCAAATTCCACCTTTCCGCCATTCTCCATTAAAATATATCCTTTTTTCTTCATGAAACTTTTCCACCTTTCTATCGTAAAAACAAATGTAGCTTCATTTTACTACATTTCGCTTCTATGTTCACGCAAATGTTTGTACAATAGTACAGAAAGAGATTGAAGGAGGTTATGAAATGAAGAAGTGGTTTACGATATTTATTTTATTGTTGTTTATGATTCCATCAGTTAGTTTGGCTGATGCGATTGAAGGAGACGTCATTATTACGCTCGGAGAAAATTTAACAGAGCAGCAAAAGCAACAAATATTAAAAGAAATGAACGCACCGGAAAACGCTGAAATCATTACGGTTACAAATGCAGAAGAACATAAATATCTCGGCGACATTATTCCGAAAGGACAAATCGGAACGAAAGCCATTTCATCATCAAAAATTACGATTGGAGCACCAGGTTCCGGTCTGCAAGTCGAAACAAATAACATTAACTGGGTAACAAAAGAAATGTATATGAATGCGCTCATTACTGCAGGAGTGAAAGATGCAGTCATTTACATTACCGCACCGTTTCCTGTATCCGGAACAGCTGCGTTAACAGGGTTAATGAAAGCGTACGAACTTTCATCGAATGAAACGATCCCTGATGAAGTGAAAAAAGTAGCGAATGAAGAAATGGTGAAAACGGCACAGCTTGGCGAATCCATCGGAAACGATCAAGCAGTCGCGCTGCTCGCAAAAATTAAAGAAGAAATAGCGAAAAATCCGCCAAAAACAGATGCGGATATGCGTGCACTCATTGAACGGATTGCTCAAGAACTTGGCATTACGCTAACAGAAGACGAAATAAACAGCTTGCTTTCTTTGTTTAATAAAATGAAAAACGTGAACATCGACTGGAATCAAGTAAACGAACAGCTTGCTCAAGCGAAAGACAAGCTATCTGCTTTTTTACAAACGGAAGAAGGGCGAACGTTTATTCAACGCATCGTCGATCTTTTGCGTGAAATATGGAACGTCCTTCGCGGAGCGTTTGGAGCGTAACGCCTACCTATGCATAAACGAGCAATAACCGAGGTGAAGACCTCGGTTATTTTTTTACTTTCGTTTTAAGCGGCAAGTCGAGTCGAATTAAATCTTCATACGTTTCGCGTTTCACGACAAGCTCTGCTTCACCGTCTTCAACAAATACGACCGCCGGACGCGGAATGCGATTGTAATTATTCGCCATCGCATAACCGTAAGCACCGGTACAAAAAACAGCTAAATAATCGCCCGGTTGCGCTTTCGGAAGCGGCAAGTCCCAGATGAGCATGTCTCCTGACTCACAACATTTCCCAGCGATCGCTACCACTTCTTCACAATGTTCATGCATGCGGTTAGCCAACACCGCTTCGTATTTTGCCTCATATAGCGCCGGGCGAATATTGTCGCTCATTCCACCATCTACGGCAACATATTGACGAACGTTTGGCACTTCTTTACGGGAACCGATCGTATAAATCGTTGTCCCTGCATCTCCAACAAGCGAGCGACCTGGTTCGATCCAAATTTCAGGAAAAGGTAGATCAAATGATGCGACATTTCGTTTCACTTCTTCAATAATTTGTTCGACATATTGTTCTGGTGCAAGCGGATCATCTTCTTTCGTGTAACGAATGCCAAAACCGCCGCCAAGATTGACCACTTGTGCAGTAAAACGGTACGTATCACGCCATGTAGCAAGTTTCTCAAATAGCTTTTTCGCTGCGAGAACAAAACCGGTCGCATCAAAAATTTGCGAACCGATATGACAATGAATGCCCAGCACATGAAGATGGGAAGAAGCGAGCGCACGCTGTAAAGCTTCATCCGCTTGTCCATTATGCAAATCAAATCCAAATTTCGAATCTTCTTGACCTGTTAAAATGTAGTCGTGTGTATGTGCCTCAATGCCTGGTGTGACACGTAATAAAATAGGCATCGTATATTCATGCGCACAGCAAAGCTGTTGCAGTAGCTGTAACTCATAAAAATTATCGACGACAACACAACCGATTTTCGCTTCAATTGCCATTTGCAGTTCTTCTTTACTTTTATTGTTGCCGTGAAAATGAATGCGTTCGACCGGAAATCCAGCAGCTAATGCGGTGTACAGCTCACCACCGGAAACGACATCGAGAGATAATCCTTCTTGTTCCATCAATTGCACGATAGCAATTGTCGAAAACGCTTTGCTTGCATACGCCACTTGCGCACGTACACGATGTTTATCAAACATTCGCTTAAACGCTCGCGCACGCTCACGAATGAGAGCAACATCATAAACGTAAAGCGGGGTTCCGTATAGGCGAGCTAAGTCAATCGTATCAACACCGCCAATTTCTAAATGTCCCCGATCATTTATTCGCATCGTTCCGTGCATAATTATACATCCTCCTGATGACTCCGAAATAATTAAAGAAAACGTACCATAAATTTTGGTACGTTTCAACCTTTTTATGTCGGTTGTTTTTGTTTATTTTGCGGATGTACGATGCTTGGGCGAATCGATGAACCAGCTACAGACCGCCGCACGATAATTTGCATAAACGCCCCCGGATCAAATGGAATAAACGGCCATAAATATGGGGTATTTAATGAACGAATGTTGGCAAGGAAAAGTAAAAAGATCGTGACGCCAATCATAAATCCAGGGACACCAAACAACGCAATGACAACTAAAAATAAAAGACGAAAAATTTTATTGGCAATGCTTAATTCATAGCTCGGTGTTGCAAAAGAACCGATCGCAGCGACAGATACATATAAAATCACTTCTGGTACAAACAGCCCAACATCAATGGCAATTTGTCCAATTAATGCAGCTGCAATTAAACCCATTGCCGTAGACAACGGTGTTGGAGTATGGATGGCAGCCATCCGTAAAAACTCAATACCAATATCAGCAATAAGCAGCTGGACAAAAATAGGGATATTTGTTTTTTCATTTGGCCCGATATACGCCAATTTTTCCGGTAGTAACGATGGGTCAAGCACAAACAAAAACCAAAGCGGGAGTAAAAAAAGCGAGGCAAAAATGCCTAAAAATCGCACCCATCGGACGAACGTTCCTACCGCTGGAGATTGTCGATATTCTTCCGCATGTTGAACGTGATGGAAATACGTTGTTGGCGTAATAATGACGCTTGGCGACGTATCGACCATAATGATCACATGCCCTTCTAATAAATGTGTGGCAGCGACGTCTGGCCGCTCTGTATAACGAACGAGCGGATACGGATTGTATCCTTGTTTCACTAAAAATTCTTCAATTGTTTTATCCGCCATCGTTAATCCATCAATTTGAATTTCGTTTAATTCTTTTTTAATAAGTTCGACAAGTCCGGGATCGGCTACGTCTTGAATATATGCAATACAAATATCTGTTTTTGAACGTTCGCCCACTTGCATCATTTCAAAGCGAAGCCGTTCATCTCGAATGCGTCTACGCGTGAGCGCCGTATTGACGACAATATTTTCAACATAGCCATCTCGCGCCCCTCGCACCACTTTCTCGGTATCTGGTTCTTCGGGTGAACGCCCTGGATAGCTGCGCACATCGACAGCGAACGCTTTCGTTTCTCCGTCAATAAACAATAAAATTAAACCGGTTAACAAAAAATCAACCGCTTCATCTAAACTTTTCACTGGATTCACTTGTTGGTGAACGAGACGGTTTTCGATAATATCTGGCAACTTCGCTGGTTGTCGTTCGCGATCATTGACTTGAACAAGCATTTCAAGCAGTTCAATAATATATTGTGTATCACAAAGACCGTTACAATAATATAAGTGAACATCTGTTTTTAAAATGTTCAATTTACGGACGCCTAAATCGAAGCTCGTCCCGACCCCGATCGCATCTTTGAAAAACTGTTCGTTTTCATTCAACTTCGGAGAAATCGGTGTGTAACTTTCTGTTTTCATCGCGTTTGCTCCTTTCGAGAATATATTCAATCGCTTTGCGCGTAATCGGGCAACCGTTGCGAATATCATCACGACGTCTCATTTTTCCGATATCGCCAATTCCAACAACAATTGGGATAGGTAATTCATCTAAACAATATACCGTATCTCCATTTACTCGACCGAATTCCCACTCAGCAATTCCTTCTTTATCGACACCGTATGATGTGAAGTTCCCATCATAATCAATGCAAATATTTACTTTTGTCCATTCTTGATTGTTCGTATCAGACGCAACCGCTATCGCTCCAAGTACATCGATTTGCTCATGCGTCGCGACGTAACGAAGCGCTTGTTCACCTGCCCCTTCGCCGATAATTCCGCTATCATCAAACATGACAAAAACAGGATCATGCGGCGTTTGCAAAATAAGTTCAACAAGCTGTTTCCCTGTTAGACGCGATGGATTGCCTTGCGATTGGCTAATGCAACGCGCACCAAATTGTTTTGCTAACCATTCGAGCGCACGCCGCACATGCTCATCTCCATCTGTCACTAAAATCACTTTCCTTCTTTTCATTCGATCCTTCCTCTCGGTTTACAAACAATAGCGGTCATCCATGCAACGAAGATTGGAAAAGAAAGAAAAAAGACGACATTTGTAAAGTCCCCCGTTTTTACCGCTTGTATACAAGAAGCTCCAAGATGAACAAGTGTCGTTTCTACTCCTGCATGCGCAAATGACTGAATAAAACGATATACACCGACCGATTCGAGCGCTATACCGATGAATACAAATATCGTCATCATGCGAATAAACGACCACTTCCTTAGCAACAACTGTCCGATTAGCGCCAATGTACCACCGATGACAAATGCATATACGTACGTTTCCATTTTTACGTCACCGCTTCAATGGCAATCGCATGAGCGATCGCTGGAATCGTTTGATGTTGTTTCACCATCGTACTATTAAACAAAGCTCCTGTCGCAATAACGAGCATCGTTTTTATTTTTTTCTCCCTCATCTGTTCAAGAAAATAACTGTACGTGACAACGGCACAACACGCGCACCCGCTCCCGCCCGCAAACGCTTGCTGTTCTGCATCGTAAATGAGCACGCCACAATCGTCATATCGCTCGCTTATGTTCATGTTCGCCTCATGACATAATGCCTTAAGTTCGCTGCTTCCGACTTTTCCTAAATCTCCTGTAACGATCACATCATACGATGTCGGTGAAAGTCCACAGTCTGCAAAATGTTGCTTGATCGTGGCAAATGCGGCCGGCGCCATCGCACGTCCCATGTCGAGCGGATTCGTTATACCGCTATCGATTACTCTTCCAATCGTTGCTGCACGAATGCGAAAGGGGGAACGTATCGCACTTAATAATGCGGCCGCTCCGCCAGTTACGGTCCACGATGCACTTTCTCCCTTCTGGACACCCATTGTCGTCGGAAAGCGAAATTGACGTTCTGCCGCTCCGTAGTGGCTGCTCGTTGCCACTAACACGCGGCGAGCAAACGTTCCGTCAATAAACGTAGCGGCAACGAGCATCGCTTCCGTAATCGTTGAACAGGCGCTAAATACTCCTAAAAAGGGGACATCTATTTCTTTGGCAACATAGTTCGCAGTGACCGTTTGATTGAGCAAATCCCCCGCAATAAATAAGTCAACGTCTTTTGTTTGTACGTTTCCGTTTGTTAAACAAATCGTAATCGCTTCTTTCATCAACCGCCGTTCTGCGAGCTCCCAACTTTGTTCATCGCAATATAAATCGTCATAAGCTCGATGAAATGACGAACCGAGTGGACCTTCACGCTCTTTCGGACCGACAACCGTGCCGACCGATTCGATATAAATGTCAGTATCGAATATAATGGTTTGTTCCCCTACTTTTTTCATGTAACCCCCCCTTTTATAAAAACAATGACGCAACATATGATGCCGCCACTAACGTCACAATGATGCTCCCGCCAACAGAAAGCATATGTTCTGCCGCTCCTTCATTGCGATATTCGAGCGCGCTTGCGCTCCATATGTTTGCTAAACTCATCATCGGCACAATCATTCCCGCCCCTGCAAACTGTGTGAACTGGCGATACAATCGAGTAGGTGTCCATATCGCCGCACATACGATCAACGTCCCGTTCATCCACCGAACGGCTTCTGGCTCATTCATATGAAACCATACGCTGTACATATCGATGAGCGCTTGTCCAATGACAGCAATAACCCCTCCGAACAAAAATGCTTTTCCCATCTGTCTCCCCCTATCGATCAACAAAATATATCCAATGAAAAAGAGAGCCTGCTACTTTGCCAAATACCATCGCCATTAATAACACGACAATTTGTTCATCAATGCCGAGTCGTTTCGCTAAAATCGGAAATACGTTTAATACTTCCGTTAAGGCCGCAGCAAGCATGCCGACAAATACACCGCTAAGCAATCCGATGACGCTTGCTAACATAGGCGGAAAAGAAAAAAGGGGATCGCGCAAGCTCACCCAACTGCTTACGACCGCACCGAGTACAACGCCCCATTCATACGTCGTAATCCATTTCATCGTTTTTGTAAGCTGTGTCAATCGCGGAATGACACCAAGAACGGTTAAAAACGCCACAAAACCAGAACCGACAGCTAATCCTCCCGCCAATCCGACAAATGCTACAATCAGCTCACGAATCATCGTCCATTCGCCTCATCGCTTCTTTATTTTCATGCATAATGACATATTGATCGAGCGACTGTTGGTATTGAAACATTTCGACTTCAAGTGGGCTCGGCTCTTCATTAATTCGCTTTTTAAAAAAATGATTGAAAAATAAAATCATCCCGAGACCTAATCCAAGGGAATACGGAATTTGAAACCATAACGGTTTGTCTACTTCTTTTCCTGTGATTACCCGATACAGCCGTTGTTGTACTTGTTGCATGCTCACATCTTCGTGAAAATTCATAATCGCAAGCCCCGATCCGATAAATAAAAGAAGCCAAACGATTGGAACATATAAATAGCCCCACCGTTTTTTTTCATAAACGACTTCAACGATCGTTTGTGACGGTCCGAGCGACTGAATATCATCATGCGGCGCAACGGCCATTAATGCTTTCATCACATGCATGACATCAATAATAACAATGTTTCGATCTTTTTTTTGCACGGTATAAATCGGGGTTTGGACAATATCGTCCATTCGTTTCTTTGCGACGACTTGCGCAACATCTCCTACTCGAACCGTTGCATTCGGCTGCACTTGCACACGATGACGCATTTTCAAAAAAATCGTTTCTTTCATACTCACACCTTGCTTCCATCATTTTATTTGTAGTATGAGATATGACCTTCCTCCGTATGCATAAAAAGCCCGAACGGACTTATTCATCCATTCGGGCTTTCATTTGTTGCAATATTTTTTTTTCTAAACGAGACACTTGCACTTGAGAGATGCCTAATCTAGCTGCCACTTCTGATTGTGTTTGATCTTTATAATAACGCAAATACACGATTAACCGTTCGCGTTCATCTAATTCTTCCATCGCTTTTTTCAACGCAATTTTATCAAACCAAACATCTTGTTCGTCTGCAATTTGATCAAGCAACGTAATCGGGTCGCCATCGTTTTCGTACACCGTTTCATGAATAGATGCAGGCGAACGAATCGCTTCTTGCGCCAGTACAACGTCCTCAGGTGAAATTTCCAAAAATTGAGCAATTTCATTTACCGTTGGGACGCGACCGTTTCGCTTCGATAATTCATCTTTTGCCTTGCGAATTTTATTCCCGATTTCTTTTAATGAACGGCTCACTTTCACGGATCCGTCATCGCGAATGAAGCGTTGAATTTCTCCAAGAATCATCGGTACTGCATACGTTGAAAATTTGACGTCATACGATAAATCAAACTTATCGACGGATTTCATTAAACCGATACAACCGATTTGAAACAAATCTTCTGGCTCATATCCTCGGTTTAAAAACCGTTGCACAACCGACCAGACAAGCCGCATATTTTTTTCGATAATCTCATCGCGCGCCTGCTGATCACCTTGCTGGCTCCTCCGAATCAACTCTTTGATTTCATGGTCTTTGACAGCTTGTACCTCGACATCCATAGGCACGTCTCCCTTAATTGCATAGCGCTTTGCTTTTCGTTAAATGCTTAATCAACTCCACGGTCGTTCCTTCATTCACTTTTGAATAAATGTTTACTTCATCCATAAAATTTTCCATAATTGTAAATCCCATACCGGAACGTTCGAGCTCTGGCTTTGTCGTAAATAACGGCTGTCGCGCTTCTTCCACGTTTTCGATCCCTTTTCCATGATCCCGAATCGTTAAATGGACTGTATGTCCTTCAATGATGACGGAAATGTAGACGACACCGCTTGGATCATTTTCATAACCGTGAATAATCGCATTCGTTACAGCTTCAGATACGACTGTTTTAATTTCCGTGAGCTCATCGAGCGTCGGATCGAGTTGCGCAACAAACGCAGCAACTGTCACACGGGCAAACGATTCATTTTGGCTGAGGGCGGAAAATTGAAGATGCATTTCATTTCTCATTTACGCCACCCCCAACGTTTGTAATGCGTACTGTTCATTGACTTCTAACCGAATAATTTTAAACAGCCCTGACATATCAAACAAACGCTTAATTGACGGAGAAACAGAGCAGACGACCATCTCTCCACCCATGCGTTGAATTTGCTTATATCTTCCTAAAATGACACCTAATCCTGAACTATCCATAAACGTTAGCTCATTTAAGTTTAAAACGATCGCTTTTATTCGCTCTCGCTCTAATACATCCGTCATTTCTGCACGCAACTGTTCTGCGGTATGATGATCTAGCTCGCCAGCTAATCGTACGAGCAATACATGTTGTTTCACTTCTAATTGAATCGATAAACTCACGATCATTTCCTCCTTATCCGTTTAGGTTAAGGAAGAATTCGATTTGTTTATGCGTCAATCCTTCTTCCCGACAAAACTAGTCGCCATTCGTCTCGTTTCGTCAAGATGTGCGCGAGAATGAACTAAACATTCGTTTAAACAACTCCCACATATTTGCTTCTTCCACTTGCTCTTTCGCCACTAAAGGACTTTTCGCGATCACCGCTCCATCTTTTTTCACAATGAGCGTACCGAGCACATCTCCTTTTTTCACAGGCGCTTTCACTTTTTCATTTAATTTCCACGTCGTTTTTACCGCTTCTGATTTTTCCCCTTTCTTTAACAAAACAGAAATCGGCTCAGACGTTACAGCCGCAACCGCCTTTTTCTTTCCTTTGCTGACAGGAAGCATCGCAATCGTTTCGTCTTTTTTATAAAGCGGTTTCGTTTCGTAATGGCTAAACGCGTAATCTAACATTTTTGTAATTTGTGCGTTTCTCGCCTTTGGCGTCGGAGCTCCGAACACGACAGCGATGACGCGCATGTTTCCTTTTTTCGCCGTTGCAGTTAAACAATATTTCGCTTCGCTCGTATAGCCTGTTTTTAATCCGTCGACACCTGGATAAAATTTTACGAGCCGATTTGTATTCACAAGCCAAAACTTTTTGTTCGTATTTTCTCTTAAGTAGTCTTCATATGTGCCTGTATATTTTGTAATTAAATCGTATTTTAATAGCTCTTTTGCCATCACCGCCATATCATATGCGGTACTATAATGATTTTTTGCTGGCAAACCTGTCGTATTTTCAAACGCCGTATGCTTGAGCCCAAGCTGTCTTGCTTTTTCGTTCATTAGATGGACGAACGCTTCTTCTGATCCTGCAATTCGTTCTGCTAATGCAACCGAAGCATCATTGCCCGATCCGATGGCGACACCTTTTAATAAATCGTCAACAGTCATTTCTTCCCCGGGTTCTAAAAAAATTTGCGATCCGCCCATCGATGCAGCGTATTCACTTGCTCGCACCCGTTCGTCTAACTTTAGCTTTCCTTGATCAATCGCTTCCATAATAAGAAGCATCGTCATAATTTTCGTCATGCTTGCTGGCGGAAGCGGCTCATGGGCATTTTTTTCATACAAAACAGCCCCTGTGTCTCGTTCAATTAAAATGGCTGATCGCGCCTCTGTCGCTAACTCCACTTTTGGTTGTTCCGCATGCACAGATACGATCGGGAAAAATAATAACGTGATGGCAAGCACATAAAAAAATCGCTTCATCTCCAACCCTCCATTTCTTTATACTTGCCATCCTTTCCATTTTTTATTTTTTTATACATAAAAAACCTGAAGGAACAAATCCTCCAGGTTACGAAATTTTATCGTAAATTAATGTTGGCGCTTGGACAGGTGTCGTAGAAATGCGAATGTTTTCATATAGTTTTTGTTTCACATCATCAATTTGTTCACGGTTGCTGTAAATCGTAACGAGCGATTCCCCTTTTTTCACCGCATCGCCAACTTTTTTACGAAGCACTAAACCGACCGCTAAATCAATCGTCGATTCTTTCGTTGCGCGCCCAGCACCGAGCCACATCGCTGCCGTTCCAACCGCATCGGCAACGATTTCTGATACGTATCCGTCTTCTTTCGCCTCAAGTTCAATCACATATTTCGCTTGAGGCAATTTGCTCGGATCATCGACAACGGACGCATCGCCACCTTGTGCAGCTAAAAACGTTTTAAACGTTTCAAGTGCTGAACCGTCTTTCATCGCTTTTTCTAACATATGGCGCGCTTCTTCAAGCGAAGATGCTTTTTCAGCTAAATATACCATATGGCTGCCAAGTACTAAACAAAGTTCTTGTAAATCGTCCGGACCTTCCCCTTTTAACGTATCGATCGCTTCTTTTACTTCGAGGGCGTTTCCGATCGCATAACCGAGCGGCTGGCTCATATCGGAAATAATCGCCATCGTTTTACGTCCAACACGGTTTCCAATATCGACCATCGCTTTCGCTAATGCTTTCGCATCGTTTAAATCTTTCATAAACGCGCCCGCACCTGTTTTTACGTCTAACACGATCGCATCTGCACCGGCTGCAATTTTTTTGCTCATAATCGATGAAGCGATTAACGGAATGCTATTGACCGTTGCTGTTACATCGCGAAGCGCATACAATTTTTTATCGGCTGGCGTTAAGTTGCCGGACTGACCGACAACGGCAATTTTATTTTTATTTACAAGTTCGATAAATTCGTCGTTGCTAATTTCAACATGAAATCCTGGCACAGATTCTAATTTATCAATTGTTCCGCCTGTGTGACCAAGGCCGCGACCAGACATTTTTGCAACCGGAACGCCGACAGATGCAACAAGTGGACCTAACACTAATGTTGTTGTATCACCCACACCGCCCGTTGAGTGTTTGTCAACTTTAATTCCTTCAATTCTTGAAAGGTCGATCGTATCACCTGAATGTACCATCGCCATCGTTAATTCAGCTGTTTCTTCTTCGTTCATGCCGCGGAAGAAAATCACCATCGCTAGTGCGCTCATTTGATAGTCAGGAATGTCACCTTTTGTATAACCTTCAATGATAAAATGAATTTCTTCTTTCGTTAATGCGTGGCCGTCACGTTTTTTCTCAATTAAATCGACCATTCTCATCGTCATTCACCTTCTCGTTTATTTTTTCGCCATGTTGCGCACGATCGCTTTTACAAATCGTAAAAAGTCAGCTTTTACTTTTTCTGTCGTTTCGATCACTTCATCATGTGTCAGCGGCTGATCTAAAATGCCTGCAGCCATATTGGAAATGCATGAAATACCTAACACTTCCATTCCTCCATGGCGAGCGACGATCACTTCAGGTACCGTAGACATACCGACTGCATCACCGCCCATGACACGAATCATACGAATTTCTGCTGGTGTTTCATATGCTGGACCTGTATTGGCGACATATACCCCTTCACGTACACGCAATCCAATTTCATTCGCCACGTCTTTAGCGAGTTGACGAAGTCGTTTACTATATGCTTCCGACATGTCTGGGAAGCGCACACCAAGTGCAGAATCATTCGGACCGATCAGCGGATTGCCACCCATGTTATTAATATGATCTGAAATAATCATTAAATCGCCTGGTTCAAACGATTCATTTACACCGCCTGCCGCATTTGTCACAATTAATTGTTCAACACCAAGCGCTTTCATCACGCGTACAGGGAATGTTACCTTTTCAAAACTGTATCCTTCATAATAATGGAATCGCCCTTGCATCACGATGACAGTCGCACCTTCTAACTGGCCGTATACAAGTTGACCGGCATGTCCTTCGACTGTCGATACAGGGAAATTTGGAATATCACTGTACGGAATTTTAATCGCTTGTTCAATTTCATCTGCCAACACACCTAAACCAGAACCAAGAATTAAGCCGATTTGCGGTGAAGTTGGAAACTTTTCTTTTAAAAATTGCGCGGCTTGTTCAATTGCTGCTCGATTCATTTTGTCACGCTCCTTATTTCAACTCATGTAAAAAGCTCGTTCCGTATTTCGGCATATTTACACGGAAGTTTTCCGCAATTGTTGCTCCAACGTCTGCAAACGTTTCACGCAACGGAAGCTGTTTTCCTCCGTTCATGCTCGGACTATAAACGAGAAGAGGCACATATTCGCGCGTATGGTCGGTTCCGTGATGAACCGGATCATTTCCGTGGTCCGCCGTAATAATTAATAAATCGTCTTCTTTTAAACGTTCAAACACTTCTGGTAAACGGGCATCAAACTCTTCTAACGCATCACCGTATCCTTTTGGATCGCGACGATGACCGTATAATGCATCAAAATCAACAAGGTTCACAAAGCTGAGTCCTGTAAAGTCCATTTGTAACGTATCGACTAATTTGTCCATTCCGTCCATGTTTGATTTTGTGCGCAACGTTTGTGTCACACCTTCGTTATCGTAAATGTCAGCAATTTTACCGATGGCGATCACATCGTATCCTGCATCTTGTAATTCATTCATGACTGTACGACCAAACGGTTTTAACGCATAATCGTGACGATTCGCTGTCCGTTGGAAACTTCCTGGCTTTCCAATGAATGGACGAGCAATGACACGACCGACCATATATTTTTCATCAAGCGTCAATTCACGCGCAATTTTACAAATACGATACAATTCTTCTAACGGAATGATTTCTTCATGCGCTGCAATTTGCAACACTGAATCGGCTGACGTATATACAACAAGCGCACCTGTTTCCATATGTTCAGGGCCAAGCTCATCAATAATCGCTGTGCCACTTGCTGGTTTATTACCGATCACTTTTCTTCCTGTTCGTTTTTCTAATTCATCAATCAACTCTTTTGGAAATCCGTCAGGAAACACTCGAAACGGCGTATCAATGCGAAGACCCATTAACTCCCAATGTCCTGTCATTGTATCTTTTCCAGCCGATGCTTCTTGCATTTTCGTAAAATAAGCAAGCGGCTTTTCTGCTTTCGGAATCCCTTGAATTTCACGAATATTGCTTAAGCCTAACTTCGCCATGTTCGGCATATGTAAGCCACCGCGATGTTCGGCAATATGCCCAAGCGTATCCGCACCTTTGTCGTTATATTTTTCGGCATCTGGCGCTTCACCAATTCCAACTGAGTCCATCACAATTAAAAATACACGTTTATATGTAGGCTTCACCGTTTTACCTCCCCAATCGCTTCATTCGCTTCATAGCATACCCACTATGAAACAAAATCACGCATCGTTCATATTTGTCAGAAGTCTGACAACTAAATTATAAAACGTTTTCATAATGAATTGCAATAAAAAAACTGTGACAAATCATCGTCACAGTTATGCTCTCGGATGAAACTGCTTGTACACGTCTTTTAAGCGCGTTTTCGTGACGTGCGTATAAATTTGCGTTGTCGAAATATCTGCATGTCCAAGCATTTCTTGCACGGCGCGTAAATCGGCGCCATTTTCTAATAAATGCGTTGCAAATGAGTGGCGCAACGTATGTGGCGTTAACGTTTTTTGAATGTTTGCTTCTTGGGCGAGCCGTTTTAAAATTTTCCAACACCCTTGCCTTGTTAGTCGCTCGCCGTGATGGTTTAAAAACAATGCATCTGTCGTTCCTTTTTTTCGTTGCAGCAACTCTGGACGACCTTGTTCCATGTACCGTTTTAATGCTTCTGTCGCCATTTTTCCGATCGGAACGATTCGCTCTTTCCGCCCTTTTCCGTAACAACGAATAAACCCCATCGTTAAATGAACATCGGATATGTTTAATTGAATAAGCTCACTCACGCGAATGCCTGTCGCATACAACAACTCGAGCATCGCCTTATCCCGAATGCTAAACGGCGTGTTTTGTTTCGGTGCTTCCAATAACGCTTCAACTTCCGCCATCGACAACACGTTTGGCAATTTTCTCGGCAGTTGCGGTGTTTCAATATGAACCGTCGGATCTTGGTCGACTACTTTTTCACGTAATAAAAATTGATGAAATGACCGAACAGACGCCAGATGGCGCGCAATCGTTTTTGGCGAGCTTCCTTTTTCTTTTAAAAACTTTAAAAATTGCATAATATGAAAACGGGTGACGTCATTCCAACGACATCGTTGCTCAACTTTTTGTAAATATTGAACATATTTTTTTAAGTCACGTTCATATGATACGATCGTATTATGAGCTAAATTTCGCTCAACAATTAAATAGTGAATAAAATCTTTTACTTGATCTTCCACACGCATCCTACTCCCCGTTTTGATAAAAAAACAACAGTCGATCGAGCCAATTCGTTTCTTGCCGTTCAGTCGTTGATACTTTCACAGCTGATCCCATCGGCTCGTCGTAACGACGGTAATAGTTATATTCCTCGCTCATCCATACAATACTATAATAAAATAAAATCGTACATCCCGTAAATAAAAGAAACACTTTTAGCACGTCCACCATTCTTCTCATCGCATACCTCCGTCAACTGTCATATAGTAAGAGGATATGCCCGTTTCATCGCGTTTTATACATAAATGAAAAAACCTTTTCATAGACGAAAAGGTTTACTGTTCTTCATGCTTCTCTTGACAACGATAACAAATGCCGTGAAATGTTAAACGGTGATCTTTAATTTTAAAATTCCAATCCCGTTCTACAATCGCTTCGACATCTTCTAATAAATCTTCTTGAATTTCATCGACCGCCCCACATTCAATACACACTAAATGGTGATGAAAATGCGCCGCACCTTCCTTACGAAGATCGTAGCGGGAAACGCCATCCCCGAAGTTAATTTTATCGACAATTTTCAATTCTGTTAATAGCTCCAACGTGCGATATACTGTCGCTAACCCTATTTCCGGTGCTTTTTCTTTCACGAGGAGGTAAACATCTTCCGCGCTTAAATGATCTTCTTCATGTTCAAGCAACACACGTACCGTCGCTTCCCGTTGCGGCGTTAATTTATAGCTTGCGGCATGCAATTGTTTTTTAATTCTTTCAAGGCGACTTTCCATTTTCATTCCCTCCCTCGTTACTCATTCTCATTATAACAAAAGAAAGGAACGTGTCAAAATAAAATGATTATAAACTGATAAATAAAATGATTATTAAATAATAATTATTTTTCTATTAATTCCACAACTTCTTTCATGAGCAACGGGGATACGTATGCTTCAAGTGAAGATGCAAACACTAATGCGATGCTAAACGATAACATGACAAACGTATAACGAAGCATCGCTCGAAAAATTGGTTCGGACGTTCGTTTCACAAATTGATGTCGAATCATTTTTAAAGAAAACGAAATCGATACAGCGGCCATCATAATAAAAATAGGAACGAGAATAATATTTTGCGGGACGACAGAGACGAAAGCTAACAAAAATCCGTTCCATCCCATTTGATTGACTAAAAATCCAACGGTAAAACCAACAACAAGCCCTTTTAAAAATAATAAAATTAAAATAAGTGGTAACCCTACAAGCGACATTGCTAAAATCCACATCAGCCCAATATATTTTAAATTTTGTAAAAAACTTTCTTTCCATACGTCATGCGCACTTGCAATATGTCCCGCAGACACTTGTCCAAAAAAATTCGTTAAATAATAATATAAATCTTGTTTTTGACTGAAACTTAAACTGTTGACAACAATAGCGCCAAAAACAACACCCATCACAAAAAGAACGACGGTAAATACATATGTCGTATAATGTTCTTGTACATGCTGCCCCCATGTTGTCGTCCATGATCGCTTTCTCATCGCTCCATCCCCCTACACGTTCTGTTACTACATTGTATGGGAAAAGGAGCGTGATATGACAAAAAGCGGTCGAGATGACCGCTTTACACCTGCAATTGCCAATATAAAAGAGCATAAATCGTTTTTGCGTCATAAATTTGTTTTTCTTCGACCATGTTTAGTGCTTCTTCTAACGTCACTTCAAGCACATCGACAAACTCGTCATCATCAAGCATTTGCTTTTCGCTTTTTTTCGTTAACCCTTTAGCAAGAAATATATGTACTAATTCATCTGCAAACCCCGGCGATGTATAAAAAGAGTGAAGCGGCTCCATTTTTTCGCATACATATCCTGTTTCTTCTTCTAGCTCACGCTTCGCTGTTTCAATCGGTGCCTCCCCTTTCTCAAGCTTTCCGGCTGGAATTTCAACAAGCACTCGCTCTAACGCTTTTCGATATTGACGAACGAGCACCATTTTATTTTCTTCTGTTATCGCAAGCACCGCAACCGCTCCAGGGTGTTTAACAATTTCACGCTTGCTCGTTTCCCCGTTTGGCAACAACACATCTTCCACATATACGTCAATCACTTTTCCAGAAAAAATGCGCTTTTGATTTATCGTTTTTTCATATAAATGATCCATCGTTTCACCACCATGTCATTTTTCATTTCCATTGTACTACATGAACAAAGACAAATGGAAAACTTATTCGTTATAATGTTTAAAAAGGAGTGGGAACATGAAAAAACGGAAACTTGGACATTCACATTTATATGTAAGTGAAATTGGCTTTGGCTGCATGTCGCTCGGTACGTCGGAAAGCGATGCGATTCGCATCATTCATGAAGCGATCGATCAAGGCGTAAACTACTTCGATACAGCCGATTTATATGATCGTGGGTTAAATGAAGAAATTGTCGGTAAGGCATTAAAAGGAAAACGACACGATGTCATCGTTGCGACAAAAGTAGGAAATCGGTGGACGGAACAAGGAAACGGCTGGACGTGGGATCCGTCAAAAGCATACATAAAAGAAGCGGTGAAACATAGCTTACGACGATTACAAACCGATTATATTGATGTATATCAACTACATGGCGGAACAATTGATGATCCGATCGATGAAACAATTGAGGCGTTTGAGGAATTGCAACAAGAGGGCATCATTCGTTATTACGGCATTTCCTCTATGCGTCCAAACGTCATTCGCGAATATGTGAAGCGATCGCGCATCGTTTCTGTCATGATGCCGTATAGTTTGCTTGATCGCCGCGCTGAAGAATGGTTTCCGCTTTTGAAGCAACATAACGTGAGCGTCATTGCTCGCGGACCGCTAGCGAAAGGATTATTAACTGAACGTCCGATTGAACGAGCAAGCGAAAATACGAAACAAAACGGCTATGTCGATTATTCGTTTGCCGAGTTAGTGACGCTCATTCCAAAATTAAAAGCGGTTGCTCCGAATGAAACGCTTACGGCGATTGCCCTTCGTTTTTGTTTAGCAAATGAAGCAGTAGCTACAGTCGTTCCAGGCGCAAGCCGATTATCGCAACTAATCGAAAACGTCGCTGCTCAATCAGTAACATTGAGCGATGAACAAATAGCTATCTTAAAACAACTGACAAAACAAACGATTTTTACTGATCATCGGTAACCAAGGGTGTTCGCCCTCGGTTATTTAAATTTTCGCCAATCTAAGTCACTTTCTTCTAACCATTCGGCAAACGTTTTATTTTTTTCTCGCTTACGAGCTTCTTCCTTCCGCTTTGCTTCCTCTTCTTCTTTTCGTTTTTGTTCTTCCTCTTGCAGTTGCTTTTGTTTTTGCTTAAGCTGTTCGATCAGTTGCTCATTTAATCGATCTTTTAGCATAAACATCCCTCTCTTTCTCCAAACTAATCATGACTAAAACATAAAGGAGTGAACTTTTATGGCAAAAAATAAAAGCCAAAAAGGAAAGCCGACAGCCGATACGGTTCGTCCTGTGATTGCAAAGGAAGAATTAGAAAAAGCGATTCATCCGACAAAACGGCAAAATTCTCCGCAATAAGAAGGGGGCATTCGGCCCCTTATAAAATATCTGTAATATGCGGCATATGTTGTTCAATCCAAGCAAGCGCTTCATCTAACTGCACGAACGATTGTGTTTCAAATGTCATCTCATCTTGCAGCAGCCAGACATCGCGCTCGTCGTTTGAAAATCCTGCAACGGACCAATGAAGTAAACTATACGGATGGTTATTGTACAAAAACGACACCCATGTTTTTTCTTTTACGATTTTTCGAAGACGATTCACTTGATCATTCACAACAATCACTCTTTCTATGTCAATTACGTATACATCCTTATTTTAACTCAATATCGGAAAATAAGAAAAGAGCTCTCGCAAAAGAGACCTCTTTTCATTATCGCTTCTTTCATTGTTGTTTCGGCATTCGACGACGATAAACAACGTAACTTCGGCTTAAATAACGAAACGGCATACTAAATACATGAACTAATCGCGTAAATGGCCAAACAACGAAAATACATAAAGCGGAGACGATATGAATTTTAAACCAAATCGGTACGCTTTCCATATACGTTGGATCAGCACGAAATGTTAAAACGGTGCGAAACCAAGGGCTGATCGTTGTGCGATAATCAAAGCCGTTTGCGTTCACGTTCAACGATGTAGAAGCAAAACCAGTCAACATGACAATCGCTAATAAAATTAAAACGAGCCAATCTGCTTTACTACTTGTTAAGCGAATGCGTTTAACGGTTAAACGACGTTGGATGAAAATAACTAAACCAACAATAGAAACGATCCCTGCCGGAAGACCGAACGCGATGGCTAGCGTATGATACGTATGTTCAGAGATGCCGATCGCATCATAAAACGATTTTGGAATAAGAATCCCCATGACATGACCGATAAAAACAAAGATGATCCCCCAATGAAATAAAATGCTTCCGAGCCGCAACGATTTTTTTTCAAGAAATTCGCTCGATTTTGTCGTCCATCCGAACTGATCGTGTTGATAACGATAAATGTGCCCACCAATGAAAATAGTTAAAACGATGTAAGGGAAGTATCCCCAAAGAAATTGTTCGAGCAATTACGACACGCTCCCTTCCGCAAGTTTACGCACGCCAATTTCCTCAAGCGCCATAAGCAACACATCGAATAAAATGGCGTAATAACTTTCCGCCGCAATTAACTGTTCACGAATGTGAGACATATGATTGAAATATTTTTGCATAAGCGGCTGAACATACACACGTTCGGCTTGCGACGCAAATTCAAGCATAAGTGGCAAGTAATCTGGCAACTCTCGCTCTGTTATGTCAAAACCTGCTGATTTGTACAGCTGCTTCAATTGTAACAGTTCGATTCCACGTTCTCTTTGTTCGCCTGTGCTCATATATGTGACGTATAAATTTGTTTTTTTGCCAAAATCAAACGTATACACATATGTTTCAATCCATGACGTTTCATCCGTTTGTTTTACATAATCAATAAATTTTTGTATGTTTTGCACAATAGGGCGATGCGGAATTTGTTGACTAAACATCGCACAATCATCAAGTTGGTCACGCCATTGTCGATCTGGGTATGATAACAAATACGAAACGATTTCAAACACCGTTTGTACATGAGCATAATCCATTTAAATCCTCTCCCTTTATGACGAAATGATACCGCATGAACCTGGTCCACCCATAAACGATAATCCGCACGTTCCTTGTTCCGCATATAATTCAGCTACTTGTTCGCGATGCGATGCTGGAATGACGAAACGGTCGTTGTATTTAGCAATCGCTAATAGACGGTACATTTCTTCAATATCTTCTCCGTTTAGCCCTAACGACTGAATCATTTGTTCATTCGGTTGTTTATTTGTTTGTAGCGCACGCATATATAAACGCATCGCTGCCATTTTTTTCAGCACTGTACGAATATGTGATTGATCACCAGCCGTTAATAAATGAGCTAAATACTCAATTGGAATGCGCATCTCATCAATGGCTGGAAAAATGTCGTATTCACTTGCCCTGCTTCCTTTTCCTTCAATCATATTTGTAATTGGGCTTAATGGCGGAATATACCATACCATTGGCAATGTCCGATATTCCGGATGTAACGGTAATGCGATTTTCCAATCAACGATCATTTTATAAATTGGTGATTTTTGTGCCGCCTCAATCCACGCTTGTGGAATTCCTTCTTCTTTCGCTTTCGCAATGACTTCCGGATCATGTGGATTTAAGAAAATAGATAGCTGCGCTTCATACAATTCTTTTTCGTCTGTTACGCTCGCTGCTTCTTTTACGCGATCTGCGTCATACAACATTACGCCAAGATAACGCACACGTCCTACGCACGTTTCAGAACAAATTGTTGGCAATCCAGCTTCTAATCGTGGGAAACATAATGTACATTTTTCCGCTTTGCTTGTTTGCCAGTTGAAATACACTTTTTTATATGGACAGCTTGATACGCAATATCGCCAAGCACGGCAAGCATTTTGATCTACGAGTACGATGCCGTCCTCCTCTCGTTTATACATCGCTCCAGATGGACAGCTTGATACGCATGGAGGATTAACACAATGCTCGCAAATGCGCGGTAAATACATCATAAATACTTGTTCAAATTCCGCTTGAATCGACTGCTCCATTTTCACTACGTTTGGATCTTCTAATGCTGTGACATGCGCACCAGCTAAGTCATCTTCCCAGTTCGGCCCCCATTTTAACTCCATAAACTCTCCAGTCAATGAAGATTTTGGACGTGCGACAGGCTGATGTTTCTTCTCAGGGCTATTTGTTAACGTTTCATAATCGTAATTCCACGGTTCATAATAATCGTCGATCGTTGGTAAGTTCGGATTGTAAAATAAATTGAGTAATCGATTTGCTTTTGAGCCCGCCTTTAGCTGTAGCTCCCCATTTTTCAACTCCCAACCGCCTTTATATTTCTCTTGATCTTCCCATTTTTTAGGATAACCGATGCCAGGTTTCGTTTCTACGTTGTTAAAATACATATATTCGGCACCTGGACGATTCGTCCAGGTGTTTTTGCATGTGACGCTGCACGTATGGCAGCCAATACATTTATCTAAGTTCATTACCATGCCAATTTGTGCTTTAATCTTCAAGCCAATCAACCTCCTTCAACTTGCGAATAATGACGTTCAAGTCGCGTTGGTTTCCAGTCGGACCGTAATAGTTAAATCCATAGCTTAATTGCGCGTATCCTCCGATCATATGCGTCGGTTTGACATGAATGCGTGTCGGACTATTATGCGTACCGCCGCGATTGTTCGTTAATTTTGATCCCGGTACGTTAATATGCCGATCTTGAGCATGATGCATAAATGCAATTCCTCTCGGAAGGCGATGAGAAACGACTGCACGCGCAACAACGACACCGTTTCGGTTGAAACATTCAATCCAGTCGTTATCTTGAATGTCTGCTTCTTCCGCGTCTTCTTTACTTAACCAAATAGTTGGACCGCCGCGGAATAGCGTCAACATCGGTTGCGAATCAAAATACATACTATGAACAGACCATTTATTATGCGGCGTTAAATAATTGAGCGTAATCTCTTTTCCTTCGACATCTGGACGATTTTTTTGGAACGGTTTATGTTGCAAAATAGGCTTAAACGTTGCCATCGTTTCACCAAACTCTTGCATTAACTCATGATCAATATAAAATGATTGACGTCCTGTTAACGTCCGCCAAGGAATAAGTCGTTCCACGTTTGTCGTAAATGGCGAATAGCGACGTCCACCTTTTTCCGAACCGCTAAATGCAGGCGATGTAATGACTGTTTTCGGTTGCGCCGTAATTTGTTCAAATGTAAAACATTCTTCTTCTCGCTCTTCCGCTAAATCTTTTAATTGTAAATTCGTCTTTTTCTCAAGAGATTCCCATGCTTTTACCGCCACATGACCATTTGTTGTTGATGAAAGCGTTAAAATGGCTTCAGCTACTTTTTTTGCATCGCTTATATCTGGGCAACCGTTCGCAACAGTGGCGCCTCGAACTGTTCCTAACACATGTTTTAATTTTTCATATTCTTCTTCTACCGACCATGTCATACCTTTTACACCAAAAGGTGCTTTGACAACATTTGGACCGAGCGCTGTCATTTTTTCAAATATTTTTGTGTAGTCCCGCTCAACAACGTGAATTTGCGGCATCGTTTTTCCTGGAATCGGCTCACATTCCCCTTTACTCCAATCTTTAATTTTTCCAAACGGTTGTGCTAATTCTTGTGGTGTATCGTGAAGGATCGGTGTCGCCACAACTTCTTTAACTGGCATCATGCCTACTTCTTCCGCTACTTGTGATACGGCCTTTGCAAGCGATTTAAAAATTTCCCAATCTGAACGTGCTTCCCATGGTACGGCAATCGCAGGATTAAATGGATGAATAAACGGATGCATATCTGTACTGCTTAAATCATGCTTCTCATACCATGTTGCTGCAGGTAATACAACATCAGAATATAACGCCGTTCCAGCCATTCGGAAATCGAGGTTAATAAGCAAATCTAATTTTCCTTCAGGTGCTTCCTCACGCCACGTTATTTCTTGCGGACGAAGACTATCTTTGTCATCGTTCATTAATCCGTGCGACGTTCCGAGCAAATGTTTCAAAAAGTATTCATGTCCTTTTCCTGAACTTGAAATTAAGTTAGCACGCCAAACGATTAAATTGCGAGGGACGTTTTTCTCGTTGTCTGGATCTTCAATCGCAAAACGTAATGTTTTCTCTTTTAACTGCTTCGCTACATATGCCCCAATATCTTCGACTGTTTTTGCCCCTGATGCGACCGCTTCGTTGTAAAGATCGATTCCGTTTTTTTCGAAAGTTGGATAAGAAGGCAACCAACCTAAACGAGCCGCAAGAACATTGTAATCAGCATAATGTTGATAACGTGCTTCTTTGGCAAGCGGAGATACGAGCTGTCCAACTGGTGTGTCCTCATAACGCCATTGGTCTGTCGCAAAATAGTAAAATGATGTTCCGTTTTGCAATTTCGGTGGTGCTTGCCAGTCACGCGCCATCGCAATCGTTTGCCACCCTTCTACCGGACGCAATTTTTCTTGACCAACATAATGCGCCCAGCCTCCACCGTTTACTCCTTGTGCGCCAACGAATAAAACGAGATTTAAAACGGCTCGATAAATTGTATCGGAGTTAAACCAATGGTTAATTCCTGCACCGACGATAATCATTGAACGCCCTTTTGTATCTACCGCATTTTGCGCAAACTCACGCGCAATTTGAATAACAAGGTCACGTTTTACGCCTGTTATGCTTTCTTGCCATGCTGGTGTAAACGGTACGAGATCATCGTACGTTTTCGCCACTTCCCCGCCAATACCACGGTCCACTCCATAGTTCGCAAGAACTAAATCGTATACAGTCGAAACGTACAATTCCTCGTGCCCAATATGCACACGTTTTACAGGTATCGCGCGTTTTAAAATTTTGTTTCCATCATGTGAAAAGTATGGAATTTGTACCGTTGCGATTTCGTCTTCTATTCCTAACATCGTCAAACGTGGCTCGATCGCTTCTTCTGTTTCTTCGTCTACCATTTTTAAATTCCATTTCCCTTTATTTTCCCAACGTGATCCAATCGTTCCGTTCGGAATGGCAAAATCGTTTGTTCGATCATTCCAAAGCGCTGGCTTCCATTCCCCGTTTGTCGTATTTCGTCCGATATCAGATGCATGCAAGAAACGATCCGCAATCAATTCGCCGTTTTCTTTCTTTTTGAGCGTAATTAAAAACGGAAAATCGGTGTATTGTTTTGCGTAATTCATAAAATATTCTATTTGTTGATCAACATAAAACTCTTTTAAAATGACGTGTCCCATCGCCATCGCTAAAGCGCCATCTGTCCCTTGTTTCACGCTTAACCATTCATCTGCTAGCTTCGTCGATTCAGCAAAATCTGGACTAATCGAAACGACTTTCGTTCCTTTATATCGCACTTCCGCTAAAAAGTGAGCGTCTGGCGTACGCGTCATCGGCACGTTTGATCCCCATGTCATAATGTAACCGGCATTGTACCAGTCGCTACTTTCTGGCACGTCCGTTTGATCTCCCCAAATTTGCGGCGAAGCTGGAGGTAAATCTGCATACCAATCATAAAAACTTAAGATAGGACCTCCCATAAGCGACATAAAGCGAGCACCTGCTGCATGGCTTACCATCGACATGGCCGGAATAGGAGAAAATCCGACATTTCGGTCTGGACCGTACTTAATTACTGTATAAAGTAAAGACGTCGCAACAAGCTTTAATACTTCATCCCACTCTGCGCGCACAAATCCACCTTTTCCACGCGCTTGCTTATAACGTTTCGCTTTGTCTCGGTTCTCGACGATGCTTTTCCAAGCATCAAGCGGATTTTTATGTTGTTGCAACGCTTCGCGCCACATATTTAACAACACCCCACGAACATATGGGTATTTGACACGAAGCGGACTATAAATGTACCACGAAAAACTCGCTCCCCTTGGACAACCTCTAGGCTCAAAGTCTGGCATATCAGGTCCGGTTGTTGGGTAGTCAAGCTTTTGTCCTTCCCATGTAACGATGCCGTCCTTCACATAAATATTCCAACTACATGAGCCTGTACAGTTGACACCATGTGTTGAACGTACAACTTTGTCATGTTGCCATCTTCTGCGATATATTTGCTCCCAATCACGATCTTGATATGTGACTTCACTATGTGCATCCGCATGACGTTCAATCGGCTTCACGTAGTTCAAACGCTTGAACAATGGTGATTTCTTTTTCACATCTCTCACTCCTCTTCATGATGAAACCCTTCTATCTTCACTATAAAACGGGATGCAACAAATAAATGTGAGGTACCTCACATGTTTTTTAATTGTCACAAATATGTCGAAATATTATATAAAAAAAGACTAACCCTTAACGGATTAGCCTTTAATCTCATCTATTCTTTTTGCTAATTCTTCTTTTTCCTCAGCAGATAATAACTTTTCGGCCATCGGGAAAAGTACTTGCTCTTCCTTGGCAAAGTGATCAGTTAAAATCATATATGCGTTCATGACATATGAAGCTAATTGTTTCGCTTCTTCTGAACGAATGGTCTCTGTCTTTTGTAAAAATGTTGCAATATTTTGTTTTGCTTCTTGATGTTCGTATTCCATAACTGCAATCGGACCGAACTGTTTTCCGATATAGCGTTCCATCATCGGAAATAATACATCTTCTTCTCGACGAGAGTGAGGTTCTAAATGTTGCAAAAATTGTTGTACTTTCTCGCGCAAACGAATGAACGCTTGAACAACATCTTGCTCTTCCCCATCGTAAATGCTTTTCGCTGCAACAAAAAGAGCATACTTTTCTTCATTTAATGGACCGTGTTCTTCTTTTAATCGTTGCAATGGTGGACATAATGACACAGATTCATGTCCAACGAGACTGCAAGGTGAAAACTCCATCATCATCCCTCTTTTCTTTATGTGCTCACACATTTATTGTATAGGAGGAAAGCAACTTTTCGTGTGATGCACGTCACACTCCTAGCTTAAAAAATGAACGTTTATTGACTATTCGATGTTGCAATATGACGATGGACACCCTTCACAGTTAATTTGTTTTTTTAAATAGTCTAAGCTATGAATAATAATTTTTCTCCCTTTGAAGGAGATGATGCCTTTGCTTTTTAATGTATTTAATTCGCGATTCACACTTTCACGCGATGTAGAGCTAAAATTAGCTAAATCTTGATGGGTAACAGGAACGTCTAATAAAATGCCGTCTTTTGTCTGAACGCCATAGCTGTTTGCCATCCGAATAAGTGTAGAATATAATGCGCCCTTTTTTCCATATAGAACGAGATCGCGAAATTTCGTATGTTGCTTACGGAAATGATCGGTCATCATTTTCAAAAACTCAACAGCAAACTCCGAATTGGCAAGCAACTCTTTTTCAATATCTTCGTTTTTAATCGCAAGCACTTCGCTATCTTCTAACGCCCGTCCGTTGAACAGATATCTGCCGTTATCTGAAAAAATCATCAACTCGCCAATGACAGCATTCGGACCACATAGCCGTAAACATAACTCTTTTCCATCACCGGAAAATTTACTAATTTGAAACTTACCAGATAAGACGACAAAAAAGTTTTCGCCAATTTGTCCTTCTTGAAATAAAAACATCCCTTTTTTCACTTTTATCGTTTTATATGCTAACTTCTTTAGTTGTTCAAAATTTTTTTTGCTAATAAACTGAGACATCCCTTAATGCCTCCTTTTTAAGAAAAGTATTTTTGATATAACGAACGAGCAAATGTAGCATCTTTTGTACCATGTACAAGCATGCGACCATCAGCAAATAAAACGACACGATGCCCTTCTAATTGAGTCATTAATAAATATTCGTTGCCATGTACTTGTTGTCCATTTGCTTTCATTTGTTCCATCATGTTTGTGATGTGAAATGGGTGTGTATGACGAATTTGTACCGTATCTCTGCCGCATAGAACAGATGTTTTTGCTCTCTCACTTCGCAAAGCAGGATATATTCGATCAGTTCCACATGATGGACAATGCTCATTTTTTAATTTATGAACTTGTAAAAAGCGATGCTCGTTTTGCCAAACGTCAAAAATAACGAGTGAACGTCGGATCGCTCTGACATCTCCCACTAATATTTTTAACGCTTCCGTTGTTTGATACGCCGCAACCATTTGCACGGCAGGAGAAATAATACCGACGTTATCGCATGTCAAATGATAAGAAGGCAAATGATTCATAACGCAGCGGAAACATGGCGTTTGTTCTGGTATAATCGTAAACGAAAGACCATAGCTTCCGACGCAAGCCCCGTATATCCAAGGAATCCGATACTTTTGTGCCAAATCATTTAGTAGAAAACGCGTTTCGAAATTATCTGTTCCGTCAATGATGAGATCAATTTGTTGTTCAAAAAGAGAAGCGAACGATTCGTCTTGGGCGTCCATGACGAGTGCCTCAACATGAACGTCATGGTTTACTGAAGCTAGACGACGCTTTGCAGCAACCGCTTTTGGCCATCTGTTGTCAGCATTTTCTTCACTATATAACTGTTGGCGCTGTAAATTTGTCCAATCAACATAATCGCGATCAACAATTGTTAATCGACCGACTCCTGCACGCGCTAACATATCTGCATTTGCTGAACCGAGTGCTCCTGCTCCAACGATCAAAACGTGCTTTTGTTGAATGACTCGTTGTCCCTTTTCACCAATTGGAGAAAATAACATTTGTCGCGAGTACCGCTCCATCATCATCCCTCTTGTCTTTTAAAATTTCCACTTTTCCCACCCGTTTTTTCTACTAAATATGTCGAGCCAATCACAATTCCTTTATCGATTGCTTTACACATATCATAAATGGTTAAAGCACAAATCGAAGCAGCTGTTAACGCCTCCATTTCCACCCCAGTACTTCCTTTTGTTTTGACAAACGCTTCAATTTGCAACTCATAATTTGTTTCTTTCACTTGCCATGTAAACGAAATATCAACTCCCGTTAACGAAATAGGATGACACATCGGAATAAGATCAGCTGTACGTTTTGCCGCCATAATGCCAGCCACTTGAGCGACGGCTAATACGTCTCCTTTTTTCACTTCCGAGCGCACAATTTTTTCGTACACCTCTTTTGACACGATCACGCGAGACATCGCACAGGCAGTTCGCACCGTTTCTCCTTTTTCGGAAATATCAACCATTTTCGCCCGACCTTGTTCATTAAAATGTGTAAATGTTCCCATTTGATCACCCTCCGCTGACCGGTGGAATCAGTGCAACGACATCACCGGCATATACTATGTCATCATCTGTTGCAAATTCTTCGTTAATCGCAATCATAAGTGAAGAAGCGACTTGTAAATGATATTCTTGCTCAAGACGCTCACGAAGTTGCCGAACAGTCATTTGTTGTTCATTGAATACAATTTCCTCTTTGCCGAGTCGTTCTTTTATGTAGGCAAATAGTAATACGCGAATCATATCTCTTCCTCCTTTGGTGCGCCATGATCGTAACGAACTGTTTCTTTTTGATTACCAATCCACATTTCCCCATCTTCCCAATACTCTTTTTTCCAAATAGGAACGATCTCTTTAATTCGCTCAATAGCATAACGATTCGCTTCATATGCGTCTGCGCGATGCGGCGTTGAGACCGCAATAGCTACCGCAATATCAGCAATATCAAGCCGACCGATGCGATGGACAATCGCTACTTTTGCTTGTGGAAAGCGGGCAACAATTTCTTGACCAATTTGTTCTAATTTTTTTTGCGCCATCGACTCATACGCCTCATATTGCAAATATACAGTTTTTTTTCCATTCGTTAATTCTCTTACTGTGCCAAGAAACGTTACAATCGCCCCTGCATGACGATCAGCAACTGCTTCAATGACACTTCCTACATGGATAGGTTCACGAACGATCGCAAACATGTTGTTCCCCCTTTACATAAGCAATAATGCGCTCCATATACGCTTGTTCATCTTCAATAAAAAAAGATCCGTCCGTACGTTGCCAACTAATTGAAAATAGTATGTTTTTTAAATGCAATAAATGTTCATCTTCCCGATGACGTAAACAAACAATTTTCGGATAAGCTGCATGTTTAAATCCTTCAATAAGCAATACATCAATTGGAAATCGTTCATATATACATAGTAACTCATCAAGCTCCCAGTTTCCTTTCGCATGAAGAAGAAACGTGCCGTCCCCTTCCACTGCACATACTATTGCCCCAGCCTCTGCGTGACGCGTTGTATCTTTTTTTTTCGGTAACATGACTTTCCCACCATGTCCGTGATGTTTTAACGTTCCAACGCGATATCCATTTTCACATAACTGGTGAATGATTTTTTCAATAAGTGTCGTTTTTCCACTATTTTGATAACCAACGATTTGTAAAATCATCATGACCAAACATAGTCTCCTTCATCATGAAGTAAAAGCACATCAACACGATTACCCGCTTGAAAACCGCGTGTTCCTCCCGGCAAAACGATAAAAGCGTTTGCTTGTGCGAGCGATGAAACAATATTTGATTTATCTTTTCCAACCGGTTCCACGTGTAACATTCCATCGTCATACGATACGTTTGCACGAACAAAACGAGTAAATGGATTCGGTTTTAAAAAATCTTTTTGTAAAACCGCTTGCACTTTCTTTAAATAACGTTTAGGCTGTCCTAACATCGCTTTTATAAATGGACGAGCAAACAATTCAAAGCCCACATAACATGCAGAAGGATTGCCTGACAGTCCAAACAACATTTTATTTTCAAATACAGCCGCTGATGTCACACTTCCTGGTCGCATCGCTACTTTATTGAATAACAATTTGGCACCGAGATGTTCATATACGCGAGGCATATAATCGAAATCCCCAACGGATACACCACCCGTTGTTATGACCACATCTGCTTCACGTAACGCTTTTTGTACGACGTGTAGCGTATGTTCAAACGTATCGGCCACTTTGCCAAACAAAATAGGCTCTCCCCCAACGCGTCGAATTTGCGCTTGAAGCATATAAGCGTTGCTGTTGCGGATTTTCCCTTTTTCAAGCGGCTCGTAAACATGAAGAAGTTCACTTCCCGTTGAAATAATGGCGACTTTTGGCTTTTTCATCACAGGAACGCGATCATATCCAAACGTTGCTAAAACCGCAACAATCCCTGGATGAATGACAGTTCCTTTTTCAACGACGATCTCACCTTGTCTCATATCTTCCCCAACACGCGAAATATTTTCGCCTTCATTCACTTTTCTTTTTATTTGCACAAAGCGCTTCCCATCTTTTTCAATCTCTTTCGTCAATTCAACCATCACGACTGCATTTGCTCCATTTGGAATGGCTGCACCTGTCATAATTTTTACTGCTTCGTTTGGCGCCAACGTTCCATCCCAAACCGAACCAGCTCCAATTGTGCCAACGACTTCTAATAATACAGGAGCATGAGTTGAAGCTCTTTCTGTCGCATCCGCAACAAGAGCATAGCCGTCATATGGTGAGCGATCAAACCATGGAATCGGCATCGTTGCTTCCACATGTTCCGCTAAAATGCGTCCATCACATTGCTCTAACGAAACATACTCTTTTTCTCCTTCACGGCACCATTCCATTACTCGTTCGATTGCTTCGTCAATCGGAATCGGTTTGCGCATTTACGTTCATCCCTTCTAAATAATATCCTATCTCTACTATATCGCCTTTTGATCATAAAATCGTGTGATGTACGTCACAAAAACAAGTGGTGTTGTGACGAAATTCACATTTTTTTCATAAATATTGATAAAAAAAGAGGCAACTCGCCTCTAACTAATCCATTTATAAAATTGCTCTTTTGTGTTAATATTCATAAACGGTTGTTCTTCTTTCATCCCAACACGTTTCACTCGACAGGAGGAAAGAAACGTATGCATGCGATACTCCTCTTGTTGAAGACAATTGTATATAAGCGATTTCACTCGATAGTGATATATAGCAATCAGTGGTTGGAGTCTCCCATTCACATATGGCACAATGGCATCGAATGCATCATCTGCTTGTTCCTTAAGCATACGTATAATCGTCTCATGAATAAACGGGATATCACATGGCAATACAACATACCACGTTGCTTCATGATGCACGATAGCCGAATAAATTCCTGCTAATGGGCCTTTCCCTTTGTATTGTGGATCATCCTCGATCCATGATACGTCTTGAAACGATAATTTCGTTCGAATGTGTGGCTGTGCAACAATAACGATTTCATCAACGATCGGACGCAACGCCTCAATACTATAAAAAAGAAAAGGTTTTCCATGTCGCAACGCAAGCGCTTTTGGTTCACCAAACCGTTTTGATTGTCCGCCCGCTAAAACAATGCCGATCGTTTTCATTGGCGACGAAGCTCCCAAACAAGATGGCGAATTTCGGGTAAAATGAGCTTTTCCATTGCTAGGCGCACAGCGTTTGTTGACCCGGGCATACAAAAAATGATCATGCCGTTCATCGAACCAGCAAGCGCACGACTTAACATCGCTGCACTTCCGATTTGCTCATAACTTAAAAAGCGAAAAAGCTCACCGAACCCAACCATTTCTTTTTCAAGCAACGGCTGAATGGCTTCAATCGTCACATCACGTTTTGTAAATCCCGTTCCTCCATTCATTAAAATGACATCTACTTGTTCAACTGATTGAACGGCTCGTCGAATGGCGAATACATCATCTTTAACAATTTCGTATGCAGCAACAACAATGTTTGATTGCTCTAATTGTTCACGTATCCATCGTCCACTCGTATCTGTTTCATATGTGCGCGTATCAGAAACGGTCACAATTTTACATCGGACAGGGAGCATCGCCTGCTTTTTATGATCATGAACACCCATATCGTCACCCTCCAATATATGACATTTCAATTCGTTTCCCATTCCACGTTGTTTGTTTTCCGCGCTCTTCTGAATAACGATCGACTCGCTTTCGCCAAACACGTTCAATGGATGAAATGAGCTGTTCATCGCTCGCCCCAGCTCGCATCATACTTAATAAATCTGTCCCATTTGTCGCAAATAAACATGTATATAGCTTCCCATCAGCAGATAATCGGCTACGTGTACAGTCTGAACAAAAGGCGGCTGAGACAGAAGAAATAAAACCTACTTCCACATTCGTCCCTACGTAGCGATAACGCTTAGCTACTTCGCCAACATGACTAGAAGCAACCGGCTCAAGTGGCATATGTTCAGAAATGATGTCATATATTTGTTTGCTCGTCACAACATCATCTAACTTCCACCCATTTAAAGAGCCGACATCCATAAATTCAATAAAACGAAGTGTTACACCTTTCTTTTTAAAAAAATAAGCCATCGGTAAAATTTCATGATCGTTTAGCCCTTTTTTGACAACCATATTTACTTTTACATGGAGCCCTTCCGCAAGCGCTGCATCAATTCCTTCTAAAATGTGCTCAGAACGCACGCCGACTCCGTTCATTTTTGTAAAAATAGTATCATCGAGTGCATCTAAACTCACATTCACTCGCTTCATTCCTGCATCTTTTAATTTTTTCGCATACTTTTTCAAAAAAAATCCATTCGTCGTTAACGATACGTCGTGAACACCGTCAATGTTTGTCAGCATCGCCACAAGCACATCGATATTTTTTCTTAATAACGGCTCTCCTCCCGTTAAACGAATTTTTCTTACCCCGAGTTTGACAAACAATCGGGAAAAACGTTCCATTTCTTCAAATGTCATCAGTTGTTCCCGATCCATAAAACAATATCGTTTTCCTTCTATATCTGGCATGCAATATGTGCAACGAAAATTACAGCGATCTGTTACCGACATACGCAAATCTAATAATGGTCGTTCATATGCATCATATACCATCTTCATCAATCCCTCTTTTCGTTTATCGAGGTTCTATGTTCATGTTACTAAATCGCTTAACTGAGAAATGTGACGTACGTCACACAAACATATATGTTCATGATTTATTCAAATAAAAAAAACAAATGCTCAGGCGGTAAATATACTTTTTTATTATGCATATGTCGCCACTGTTCTTCACTCACACTAGCTTGCAATATAAAATGATCTGTTTGTATTGTCACATCATACGTATATACATGTGAGACAGCTCGAATGACGCGAAAAGAAAAGGCATTGTATATTGCATCATCTACAAAGCGAATATGATGCGAATGAATACCAACATATGTCGCTCCGCTCTTTTTTTTATGTGCAGGGACGATCAATTGTGCACCGTTGACATAACAAATAATCTGTTCTCCCTTTTCAGCAAACGTACAAGAAAATATATTTTTACAGCCGACAATGTTTGCGGCTTGTACATTTTTCGGTTCATAAAATACACGTTCTTTTTTTCCATGTTGTATTACGCGGCCACGATCATACAAAATAAGCTCATCGCATAATCGATATGCTTCTTCTAAATGGTGTGTCACAAAAAGAACGAGACCGGAAAAATGTTGTTGTAAATAAGAAAAACATTGTTGTTCCATCGCCTGTTTTGTATGTTGATCTAACGCTGAGAACGGCTCATCAAGCAATAATATACTCGGTTGTGTAACAAGCGTTCGCGCAAGTGCTACTCGTTGTTGCTGTCCTCCGGATAATTGGTGGGGGTAATGATTTTCATACCCTTTTAATCCGATATTTTCAATCATGTTCGTAACCGTATGTTGTACTTGCTTTTTTGGCCATTTTTTCAAGCCGAACGCAATATTCTCGTAAACGGTCAAATGAGGAAAAAGGGCATAATGTTGAAACATATACCCGACATTTCGATGACGGGCGGGGATGTGAATTCGTTTGTCCGAATGAAAAAATAAATGATTATTCAATTGAATAACGCCTTCATCTGGCCGTTGTAGCCCCGCAATACTTTGCAACGTTAAACTTTTTCCACATCCCGATGGACCTAAAATACCAATAACCCCTTTTTGTATTGTAAAATTTACATCTAATTGAAAATGCGAAAATGTTTTTTTAATGGCGACGTAAAGCATCGTTTTCTCCTCGCATCATTCGCTTCTCTAATCGTTTCATCGTATACAATAAAACAACAGATACACTCGTCATGATGATGACAAGTATATTTGCCATTTTTTTATTTCCTGCAAGCAATGCATCGTAAATAGCTATCGGCATCGTCATCGTTTCATTCGGAATGCTTCCTGCAACCATAAGCGTCGTACCAAAATCCCCAAGCGCACGCGCAAAAACAAGCGTAGTCGCTGATGCGATATTGCGCCAAGAAAGCGGGATGACGACAGTAAAAAAAATATCCCACTCCGATCGTCCAAGTACGCGCGCCGCATTCAACAATTGCTGGTCAATACTTGCAAATGCTGCCCGTGCCGTCTTCACAAAAAACGGCAAAGCGACAACAAAAGCGGCAACAACGGCTCCTGTCGGTGTAAATACAATCAAAATCCCAAATGTTTCTTCCAACCAACGACCAATTGGACTTGAGCGACCAAGTAGCACAAGTAAATAGTAACCGAGAACGGTTGGGGGCAATACGATTGGCAACGTCAATAAAGAATCGAGTATGTCACTCCATTTATGATGAGAACGGCTTAAATAGTAAGAAATGGGCAATCCGACAACAAGAGCACAAACCGTGGCTATTGTTGCTACTTTTAATGACAGAAAGAGCGGAAAAAGATTGACCGCCTCCACAATTATTCCTCCTTAGGAATGATAAAACCGTATTTTTTCATGATGCTCGTGCCAGTCGGCCCTTTTAAAAATGCGAGAAATTCGCGCGCTTCTTTTTCATGTTTCGTTTGCTTAGTGATAACGATCGCTTGTCGAATCGGTTCGTGCATATGTTCATCAATAAGGTAGAATGGAAGATGATGATCCTTCATTAGTGCAAGCGCGACAATCGCTACTTCAACATTCCCCGATTCCACATAAGCAAGTGTATCAGCAATATTTTTTCCGTAAACAAGCTTCGGTTCTACTTGTTCCCAAACGCCAGCTTTCATTAATGCTTGTTTTGCTGATAACCCATACGGTGCATGATCCGGATTGGCAATTGCCACTTTTTTCACTTCTTTCTTTAATAAATCTTGTAATGACGATACAGCTACTCCATTTTTGACAGCCATGCCAACGCGACCGAAGGCGTATACGTTTTTTGTTTGTTCAAGCGCGACATGGTCACGAACAAGTTCATCGACATATTCTACATTCGCCGAAGCAAACATGTCAAAGGGAGCCCCTTGTTTAATTTGTTCTGCTAGCTGACCACTCGAACCGAAAATGAACGTAACGTCTATCCCTGTTTCATTTTTAAACTGCTCTCCAACTTCTTTAAATGCATGAGTTAAATCTGCTGCTGCGGCAACTTTAATAGATGGTGCCGCATTTGGTTGAGCGATGTGAGGATTACATGCCACTAATGACAAAATCATAATAAAAAACCATATTTTTTTCACTTTCGTCCCCCCACATATCAATAAAAGGGAATATCTATTATAGATATCCCCTTCTATTCTTCTAACATTTCACTTCTGCATTTTTTCTAGCATAATAATACCAGTTTAATGCAAGCGATACAACATAAAATGCGATAAAGAAGTAAAATGCTGTAATTGGTGTCCCTGTATTTTGAGCTGCCCAACCGAATAGTTTCGGAATGAAGAATGAGCCATATGCGGCAAATGCTGCTGTAAAACCAAGAACAGGTGCCGCTTCTTTTGGCGGGAAGATGATTGGAATCATTTGGAATGTTGATCCTGATCCCATCCCTGCAGCAATAAATAAAATCAAGAAAGATACGATAAATCCGATAAAGTGTTTTTCCGTTGTAAAATACATGACTGCCGCAGCACCAAGACCCATGACAATTAAAATGTAGTTTGTGACGCGCGCGCCACCTAACTTATCGGACAACCATCCCCCAACCGGACGGAATGCTGCTGCTAAAAACGCTCCCAAGAAGGCAAGTGATACGTGTTCTGGGAATTGTGATTTTAATAAAAGTGGAAACGCTGCCGCATATCCGATAAATGAACCGAATGTCGCAACATATAACCATGTCATAATCCATGTATGTTTTCGTTTCACAATCACAAATTGTTCAGACACAGATTGTTTGGCGTTTGGCAAGTTATCCATACCGAAATACGCTAAAATAGTAAAGAACACAATGGGAATAACCCAAATAAATGCCGCATTTTGCAACCAAACTTTTGAGCCGTCTGCGAGTACTTGTGGTTCACCGCCGATCGCTCCAAATACACCAACAGTTACGATTAAAGGGGTGACAAATTGAACGACAGATACTCCCATGTTTCCAAGACCGCCATTAATACCAAGCGCTGTCCCTTTTTCTTTTTTCGGGAAGAAAAAGCTAATATTAGCTAATGCAGATGAAAAATTTCCACCACCAAGTCCACAGAGAGCTGCTAGTAATAACATAACCCAATACGGCGTATTCGGGTTTTGTACCGCTAATCCAACACCGACAGCTGGAATGAGTAACACCCCTGTCGAAAAAACGGTCCAATTTCGTCCACCAAATTTTCCGACTGCAAACGTGTAAATGAAGCGTAGTGTTGCTCCAACAAGTCCTGGAACAGCAGCTAACGTAAACAATTGGCTTTGTGTAAATTGAAAACCAATGTCGTTTAGCCTTGCTGCAACAATGGACCAAATTTGCCAAACGATAAATGCCAACATTAACGTTGGAACAGAGATCCAAAGATTTCGACGAGCATGTTTTTTCCCTTCTTTTTCCCAAAACAAAGGATCTTCTGGGTTCCAATATGAACCGATGCGGCTTTTCCGTTCAACATGATCTGAAGCCGTTTTCAATGTTTGACTCATAAAGATCGTCTCTCCTTTTTTGAAGTATGATTGTAAAAATAATTGCTGTACTTTTATCATAAAGAAAGAGTGTCAATAAGAATGTGATACGCATCACATATTTTCAAACGTTCATACAATGTTAAAAAATAATGTTTAAGCGATTGTTTTTCGCAATCGTCTCATGATAAGCATTGCAACAAACATAGTTGCTGCTACCCACCAAAAGCCATATGAATACGAATTCGTCCATTGTTTAAACATACCTAAAATATTCGGTAAAAAGAAGCCTCCTAAACCGCCAGCAGCTCCAACGAAACCTGTTAATAGTCCAACCTCTTTAGGAAATATAGTTGGAATAACTTGAAATAGTGCACCATTTGCTGTACCGAAAAAAATAAGTGTAATAAATAAAAGAGTTAACGCAACATAAACAGGCGGGAGCGTACCAACAACGGCTAACGTCACAGTAGCGCCTGTAAATAACCAAACGAGCAATTTCATTCCACCATATTTATCAGCTAAATAGCCACCAATTGGCCGAACAAAGCTTCCCGCAAATACGACAAGCGTCACAAAATCCCCTGCCGTCACTTTATCTACTCCGTATTGATCGAAAAAGAATAGTGTTAAATAGCTCGTCATTCCGACAAATCCACCAAAAGATAAGCTATAAAAAAAGCTAAACAACCACGTTTCCTTCATTTTCATCACGCGCGTATATTCCGATATTTTTGCTGGTTTTACCGCAGTCGGGCATTCTTTTGCGAAGATGATAAATACAATAAAAGCAACAAAGAGAGGAATGAGCGCTAATCCAAATACACTGTTCCAGCCATATGCTTCCGCAATGCGCGGGCCAAACAACATTGCTAAAACCGTTCCGCTATTTCCCGCACCTGCAATTCCCATCGCCAAACCTTGATGTTCTTTCGGATACCAACGGCTTGCTAAAGGAAGAGCGATGGCAAAACTAGCCCCTGCTACTCCTAATAACAATCCAAGCGCATAAATTTGTGTCAATGTATCAGCAAACAACCAACCCCATAACAGAGGAACGGATGTCAAAACCATTCCGATCATTCCCATTTTCTTACCACCGAATCGGTCTGCTAATAGTCCCATTGGAATACGAAGCAACGCTCCTCCTAATACAGGGATTCCTACCATCATTCCTTTTTGTGCAGGTGTCAATCCTAAGTCTTCCACAATAAATGTCCCTGTTGCCCCAAGAATTACCCAGATCATAAAACTAATATCAAAGTACAAAAAAGATGAAAGAAGTGTTGGTAAATGCCCCACTCGGAGAAACTGTTTGAATCGCTCCATTTCGATTTCCCCCTTCGTTTTATCATTTGACAATTTTATCGTAAAAAAATTTATCAATTGCTACTGTTATATTGTTCACAATTTTTGTTATGTTCACAAAACTTTCATACGTTCTTTCTTTTCACTTGCAACATGATGTAAATCACAATAAGATGAAAAAGAGGGGATGCCGGGTCCCCTCTTTACCTTACTTTTTTGCTGGAGGAGGCGGAGTTTGACCTGGAAAACTGTCTGTAATGGCATGATCTTTTTTCTTAAATGGATCCGCTTCATTATAGACAGCTTCCATCCGCTCCTCAATTTCTTTTTTCAGCTTATCTACGTCAATTCCTTTTTTCATTAACTCTTCTGTCGCAATTAAAATGGCTTGATTAGATTCATCAATGGACTTGCTCAACGTCGCCATCGTTCCTTGTGGATTATGGAATCCTGTTGAGTTTTCTGCAGCGACGATATCCCAATACCATTGACCTTTTCTTATATGTTCTTGGGCTGCTTTAATTTTTGATTCGTCTACTTTTGCTGTAATCATTTTATTCACATAATAATGCGCAAACACTGATACTTCTTCCGCTTTATGAAGCATTTCCATATGCGTCGTTTGAATTTCTTCTACACGCGTTTTTATCCATTCTTTTGACTTATCTGCATGACATGTTAAACAAGATTGTTCAATCGTTTTTAATGGCGATGTCCAGTAATGGGACGTAATTTTCTTTTTGCCGTCTACCCGTTCATACGGCATATGGCAATCTGCACAAGACACCCCTGCTTTTCCGTGAGGTCCTTCAATCCATGTCTCAAACTCTGGATGTTGTGCTTTTAACATCGGTGTTCCTGACACGTTATGAATCCAGTCTTTTTCAAATCCTTGCTGTTTACCAATCTCCTCATAATACGCATACATTTCTTCAGGTTTAAATCCTTTTGCCCATGGGAATGTTACTTTTGATTTCGATGGCTCAAAATAGTACTCTACATGGCATTGCGCACATACATATGAGCGCATTTCGTTTTTCGTTGCTTTCGTGACATCGACACCACGAGTTTTCATTGCTTCAATAAAACTTGGACGTGTAATTCGTAAATCCATCGTTTGTGGGTCGTGGCAATCGGAACAACCAATTGGGGAATGTCCCATGGCCTCTGCCTTCGGCCAAATGACTTGATTAAAGTTTGCCCCCCAATAATTATCGCCCATTTCTTCAATTAATTTTGGTACAGCTGTACTTTTACAAGTTAAGCACGATCCGACTGATTTGTCGGTAATCCGTTTAATATTGCGTACATCTTCTGTTGCATACACATGTCCACGATCTTCGTTGTATTCTGTCGCAAAACCATATCCATTAAATAAAATTGGTAAATACGGCTCTTTATCATGTTCAAACTTGCTACGTTTTACAGATCCCCCATATTTCGTATCTTCTTCCTTCTTATTTTTCATATAACTTTCATAATGCAACGGAAACAAATCTTTAAATGCTTCGTTGCGATATTCATCTTTCGCAAGTCCTGTGCTTTTGCTTTGTTTGGCCGCTTCCTCTGTTTGACTACAACCAACAAGGATAAGAAGAAGCGACCCAAGAAGCATGAAAGCCCGTTTCATCACCTTAAAACCCTCCTTTTCTATTTAATAATGTTCCCGAAGGCAATTGTTCATCAAATTCTTTTGTTTTAAATGTCGCCTTTCCATGTGGTACGTCACGATGGCAACTAAAGCAGTTTTCTTTTGCGTCATGCGAAACGTTTTGAATCGTTGCTTCATGACAACTTATACAGTTTTTATTAATGACATCTTTTGAAGCTGTTGTTGCATGAAGCACTTTCGGTATTTTTTTAGAACCTAGCGTGTTAAAGTAAACGTGCGTCATACCCGCTTTTGCCTTAAAAACAAGCTTATTTACTACGTTATCGTGTGGCAAGTGACAATCGTTGCATGCTATATTTGCGTGCGTCGATGCTGCAAACGAATCGTGTGCCTCGTTCATGATGTGACAGTTGCTACAAAATTGAGCTGAATCTGTATAACTCAATGTTTCTGCAGCCGCCACTGTGCCAACAATTCCAACAAATAGGAAGACGATAACGAGAACCTTTTTATCAAGACTGAACAGCTTCTTCCACATACTTTCACCTCCTTTCTTACGTACATGATCTATGACAACGCTCCGAAAGAAGCGTTGTTATCATTGTATTGCTTCAACTTTTTCAATGAGTGTTTCTTTTGTGACCGGACCGACGATCTTTTCACGAATGACACCATGGCGATCAAGAATGACCGTTTCCGGTTGACCAACAATTTGGAATCGCTTTGAAATCTTTTCATCCACATCGAGTAAAAAAGGCAGAGACGTTTGATGCTTATGAACAAACTGTTGTACCCAACTTTTCGGTTCACCTTTTGAAATAATAAATATGTTCGCTTGTTTATACTGTTTATAAAAAGCTTCTAATTCAGGAAGCTCCTCTTCACACGGTTCGCACCATGTAGCGAAAAAGTTTAACACCGTTACTTTTCCCCTCGTTTCTTCCACTTTCCATATTTGACCGTCTAACGTTGGTAATTGAACTTCTTCAACAATATCGCCAACATGAAGCTTTTCTTGTTTTTTATTGACAACGAGCACAGCAATCATAACTATTATCATAAATGTCGCAAACCACCATACGTTTTTTTTCATTTCACCATCTTCCTATTCTGTTTTTCTTGCAAACAATGTTCAATAAACTGTAACTGTTCGTTCAGTTTGTTTTCACGTCGGAAAAGAAAGAACAAGTATGAAAAAATGATCAACCAAGCAACTGCGTAAGCACTAAATAAATAAACCATTTGACATCCCCCTTACGAAAAATGTGTATACACTTGTTCCATATACATTTTTACTTTTTCTTTCATTCGTGCAATACGAACACCTTTTCTGACGAGAACAGCATAAAGAAGCGTCATCGCCACCACACAAACAATTAACGTAAACAACATTTCTGGCTCTACCCCTCCGCCCTTTTGATTTTTTCCATCTCCAAAAACAACAGGATGCAAGCGAGAGTTCCACCAACGAATAGCCATAAACACAATCGGAACGTTAACGAACGCCACGAGACCGAATGCTGAAGAAAAACGAGCAACTTTATGTCGTTCCCCATCGGATTGACGCAACAGTAAATAACCGATATACATAAAGAACAAAATCAACGTTGTCGTTAACCGCGGTTCCCACGTCCACCATGTATTCCATGCACTACGCGCCCAAATGGGCCCCGTCGTTAATACAATGGCTGTGAACACGACACCAATTTCTGCTGACACTCCCGCTACGTGATAAGCTAACTCATTCGATTTCCAAATGACGAACAAGCTACAAATAAACACGACAAAAAACGCTAAAAAACTTACCCATGCTGATGATACGTGAATGTAAAAAATTTTTTGTACAACCCCCATTTGTACTTCGATCGGTGACCAAATAAACACCATGTATAATGCGATGAGCATACAAACTGTCGCACACGCAAGCAAAATGGCATCAAGTTTCTTCATCTCCTCACTCTCCTAATACAAAATCAACTAACCAATAGCAAACGGTAAAAAAGATGCAATCATACGCAATCATCATCTTTAGCCAACTGAACGTATCATAAATTTGATTTTCAGCAAGAAACAATATTTTTGTAGACTGCGCTCCTGCAATAAGCAACGGACTGATCATCGGTAAAAGCAAAATGTAAAACAATACTTTGTTTGATATACATGCTAAAAATGTACCAACAATCGAAAAGCCAAATAAACCAACGATCATGACAACGAAGAAAAGGGAAAGATGATGATAATAACGAAAATCAAATAGTATAAATAAAAGTGGGACAACGATGACGTTCGTACAAAAAAGAATAATAAAATTTGCGATTGTTTTCCCCATGTAAATTGCACTTTTTTCAATTGGTGCAACGAGCAACCCCGTAAAACAATCATTATATAACTCATAGGACATAGAACGTTCAAAACACATCATACCTGTGAAAATCGTCACAATCCAAATAAAACCAGGAGTAATTTGTTTCAATAAATCTTGTGTAATCGTAAAGGAAAAACTATACGTTGTAATCATTAATAGTGCAAAAACGAGAATAAACATGACGTTTTGCTTCTCTTTATACTCGTAGTAAAGCTCTTTTTTCGTAATCGTCCATATTTGTTTTATGTTCATGGTTCATCCACCAATGTTTTGTAAATTTCTCTTATATGTTCCGCTTTTGTTTGCACACTTTCAGTAGCTATTGTTCCTTTGTATAGAAAAACGACTTTATTGCTTATTTTTTCAATATGACTAAAGTCATGTGTCACCATCATAATCATTGATTGTTTCTCTCTTTCTTGTTTCAACAAGTGGAAAAGCAATTGCACTCCATCTTGATCTAACCCCGTAAACGGTTCGTCGAGAAGCAAAATGCTCGGTTCATGTAATAACGCACGCGCTAAAGATAACCGCTGTTTCATTCCTTTTGAAAATGTACGTACAGGGATATCCTTAAACACATATAAATCGACAATTTTAAGCCATCTTTTAATCGTTTCTTCACGGTTTTTTACTCCGTACAATTCACTGTAAAATCGTAAATTTTCTATTGGAGTGAAATTTTCATATAGAAAGTGATGATGTGAAATCCAACCAACCTGACTTTTATATTGTGCTAACTGTTTGTATACGTCTCGACCGTTCCAATACACATTTCCTTCATCAGCTTTATGAATACATGCACAAACTTTTAAAAGCGTTGTTTTTCCAGCACCATTCGGTCCAACAATGGAGAAACAATCCCCTGGTGTTACTTCCATGTTGATGTGTCGTAGTATCGGGCGCATACCAAGCTTTTTTTGAACGTTTTGTAAAACAATCATTCGCTCTCCCTCTTTTTAAAAAACGGGCTAACGATAAAATAGGAACATCCTGTAACAACGGCAATACTTATAACGATATACATATATTCCATTTAATTCCCCTCTTTCCGACGAACCGTTCGATAAATGACAAACGCCCCGAACATGAAGATGGCTATAGGTACAACCCAAGCAGTTAAGCTAAATCCACTTTTTTGCGGAACGACAAGCGCTTGTTCTCCCAGTTGTTCAACATAATAATTTAAAATTTCATCTTCACTTTTTCCTTTATTCAACATATCAAGAACTTCTTTGTAATACTGTTGCTTTACTGTGCACGTAGCGAGATCGTGTTCTTTATGCCCTTGCATAGCCAATTGATTCACAATACGTTGAAATAACTTAGAATTGTAATCATACGTTTGCGCAAAGACGCTAACCGGCAAAATACATACTAAAAAGAAACTGAACCAAAGCTTTTTTATCATTTTCTCCCCCCTTTCATCGGATGCGTCATCGCAATCACGGCTCCAATCATCATGATTACTCCCCCGATCCAAATCCATGAAACGAGCGGGTTTATTTTTATTAAAAATGTTGCACTTCGGTCGCTTTCCCACGAACTTAATACAATATATAAATCTTCAAATACGTTCGACTGTAAAGCAACTTCACTTGAAGGTTCCTTCCAATGATGATAAAACCATTTTTCTACCTCTAACACATTCGTCTTCTCATTATCCTCATGTACTTTTAGCGTTGCATACACAACATCTTTATCTTTTTCATACCGTTCATCTAACGACTTATACAACAATTTATAGTCTCCAATTTTCACACTTTCCCCAAGCGACAGCGTTTTCATCATTTCTTCGCTATATGCCTGTGAACCAATAACACCAAAAGCAATGAAAGCAATACCGATATGAACGATGTATCCTCCATACTTGCGGCTGTTATGCTTTAATAAATGAACAAGGATATGAACAATCGATTGTTGTGTTCCTTTTTTCTTTTTCCATACATCGCTAAATAATTCTATGATGTGTACAACAATCATGAACGTAACGATGAAACATGCCAAAATGACGTATAAATCTTTTTTTCCCATGACATATAACGCTACAGCTATACATCCGCTCACAATTGCAGGCATGCTTAAGCGCCGCAACATAACTGGAATAGATGCTGATTTCCACGGAACAATAGGACAAATAGCCATCAATAAGATAAGAGCTAGAAAAATAGGTGCTGTCACTTCATTAAAATATGGAGCACCAACATTCACTTTTCTTCCCATTATCGTTTCCGATACAAGCGGAAAGATTGTTCCCCAAAAAATCGCTATCATTCCGCCGATGAAAATTAAATTCGCAACTAAAAAGCTCATTTCTTTTGAAAAAATATGTTCGATCACTACTTTGTTTTGTTTCCATACATGTGCGCGATCAGCAACGACATACATCGTAACGATAAACATAACGATAATAAATACAAGGAAATATGTTCCTAACGTTGAATTTGAAAAAGCATGAACAGATGTTAACACGCCGCTTCGCACAATAAATGTTCCAAACAGTGAAAGAAAGTACGATACAATAACGAGTGCTACGTTCCATCCTTTCAGTATTTGTTTTTTCTCTTGCATCATGAGTGAATGTAACAATGCCGTTGTCGTTAACCATGGCATAAACGAAGCATTCTCAACAGGATCCCAAGCCCAATATCCACCCCATCCTAATTCGACATAAGCCCACCATGCACCGACTAGATTCCCAATCGTTAAACTAACCCATGCGATGAGCGTCCATTTTCTTATAAGAGGAACCCATATTGCACTCCAATCCTTTTGAAAAAGAACTCCAATTGTATAAGCAAATGGGACCGCTAAAGTAACATAACCGACATATGTGGAAACAGGGTGAATGATCATTCCCGGATGTAACAACATCGGATTCAGACCATTTCCATCTAACGGAATCGTTTTTGTCATTTTAAACGGATTTTCGTTTATTGATAAAACGAGAAAGAAAAATACAAGATTCATGAGTAAAACGAGAAGCGCATACGGCGTTAAAGCATGTGCCTGCGTACGTTTCGAATATGCGATAATGAAAGCAAATAAACTAAGCAAAAATGCCCATAGAAGAAGAGATCCTGCATTCCCTGCCCAAAGCGCGCAAAAACGGTAAAACCACGCTAATGATGAATTCGTATATGCGGCGACATATTTATACTCAAAATGGTTGGTTACTAGTAAATAAACAAGTAAACAAATCCCGATAGTCGCTGTAACAAAAACAGCAAAAACAGCGCCTTTACCGCTCTCCACATACGTTTCTTTTTTCTTCTTTATCCCATATCCATACGCCCAAAGGCCATATAGTGAAAAAATAAAGCTAGCGATCATTGTTGTGTATCCCAATATATACATAAAGCACCGCCTCAATCTAAAAGTTTTTTATGCATTTCTTTATCGTAATTTTTCATATCCTCCCCTTCATATTTTGATGGGCATTTCGTCTGAACTTTTTCAGCGTAAAATATGTTATTACGCCATTTTCCTTCGATAATGACGATGACTCCATCAGAAAAATTATCAGGTTTCGCCCCCGTGTAACGCACTTGGATCGTTTCTTTTTCATCATATAACTCAAACGATAATTGCGTACGTTTCGCATCCCATTGTACAGAAGATTGTTTGAGCATTCCTTGTGTTAACACATATTCATTTTCATATTGTTCTCTTTTTGTTAAATCTTTCAATTTCACTTCTACAACGCTTGCAGAAGGCATAGATGTAAATAACAACATACCAATGGCCAAAACGATGAAGCATATCCCAATGGCAATTTTTTTATTTCCCATTTTTCATCCTCCTTTTGTAAAGCGTAAAAATCATCGTTGTAATTGAAAATAAACTTCCGCCAACGACAGCACTAGCTACTAACATAGGTGGTAATGTTTTATTCTTTTGTTCTTTTTGATTTCCGTGATATTCATTAAGTAATTCGTACGTGGGACGCATATCTTCTCGAGAATATGTAATATCGAACGTTTTTACATCTCCTTGCTGGAGTTTTGTCAATTCATATAAATACATTCCCATTCCATAACTGTTTTCTTCATAATATTGTGGCGAAGGGGTCATTTTGAAACCATCCGCTTTCAATGGTTGGTAAAAAATGATTTTCATATGTTCAATAGGTAACAAATGATGGTATGTGTAAGTGATCATCCGTTTCTTTTTTTCTAGCTTTATATTTTTTGTGTAGTATTCAATGACAACATCGTAACGCTCATTTGATTGAATTTCTTTATTTACTTCAAAAGAAATATACCCTTTTTCTAGATCAAGTACATAATCTATTTCTTCTGGCTCATCGTTTACATACTGAGCAACATACCCGATTCGGAACCCTTTTTCTTTTGTTGGAAGTGGGATGACGATTGCTCCTTTTTGTTTTTGTTTACTTACATTTCGAAACGAAAGATGCATTCCGACTAACATAGACGGCTTATTAGTTTGATCATTTGGATGATTTGCATACTCCGGCATCACTTGTATCAACGCATTTTCTAGTGCAAAAACATTTTCTTGTGCAGCCACTGAATAAATAAAACATATGTAAAATAAACAGGTAAAGATATATACATACTTTCTCATCGTTGTCCCCTCGTTTCTTTGAGCGATCTTCTACATTTAGTATAGAAAAATATTTGGTATTTTTGAGTATACATGATAATATTTTCACAATTTGTTCAATATCACATTTCATGAAAAATACAACATGAAATGTGATAAAGTTCATATTTTCCTCACTTTATTCGCGCTATAATTTTTTGTTAGAGCACAATCATAATGATCATTAATTCACAAACCATTTTTTTAAAATATAGAATTAGTCACAATTTTTTCTTCGTTTCTGCAAAAAAAATGCACAATTTATTGTTATATACAATGTGAAACAAAAAAATAAAGGAGGAAGCATACATGAGCATGACGCACTATATGGAGCTATTGGCCGTTAATCAACCATGGAATTTAATTTTATTCATGGCAATTCCCGTGATACTCGCTGAAACTGTTGCCATTACTGAATTAGCCATTCTTTTTACAAGACGTTTTGATGGAAACATTCGAAAAGTAAATAAAATATGTAGCATTATAGGTGGGATTTATTTTTTGTTTGTCTTCATTTATTTGTTCATCACAGCTGTCATTCCACTCACAATGAATGGGGAATGGAGAGGATGGATTGATGTTATTGCTGTAACATTTTACTTATTAGGAGTTATCCCTCTCTTTGGATTAACTTTATTAGATTTACATGTTATTGGACGAAATTGGAGCGAAGAACAAAAATTAAAAATGCATGCTATATTCGTTGGTATTTTTTTAATTGTCGCTCATATCGCCATGATTTTTGGTATGTTAGATCCATCCCTCGGAAATGGGCAAGGACATCATATGAATATGTAAAAAAGGCCGGCTATTCGCCGACCTTTTCTTTTTGACGCCATGCTTTTGGGATGTAGATGCAGTACGGTTCGCTTGCTAAGTAGTCGCCTGTAACGGCATATGCTCTTGAACGCGACCCACCACAAACGTAACGAAATTCACATACGCCACATTTCCCTTTATATCCGTCTGGATTTCTTAACTGTTTGAAAATTGGAGAATGGCGATAAATATGAGATAACGGTTGTTCACGTACATTCCCTGCTTTTACAGGCAATAGTCCACTTGGATATACGTCACCAATATGCGAAATAAATACAAAACCGTTTCCATCGTTTACTCCTTTTGGAGCACGCCCTAGTCCGTCTACTTGTCCAGTTAATCCTTTCATTAACACATCTTCATAACGAATGCCGCCATGAATTTGCTGTTCGCGCATTTTTTGTTGCAAAACAACGCGACGATAATGTTGTCCTGCTGTCGTTTTTATATCAAACGGTACACGTTTGCTCGTTTCGTAAAGCCAGCGAAACACTTTTTCATGCTCAACAGGCGAAATCATATCTGTCTCTTTTCCCCTGCCCGTCGGTACGAGAAAAAATACGCTCCAAAGCACGCAGCCGAGCTTTTCAACAAGTTGCACCATCTCGTCAAGCACATGAACGTTATAACGAGAGATGACTGTATTTATTTGGATTGGAATGTCGAGTTCGTGTAAATATTGAATCGCCTTCATCGTTAAATCAAATGAACCGGACGTCCCACGAAAGTGATCGTGAATATCCGCATTCGGACCATCTAAGCTAAATGCCCAACGAGCAAGGCCTACTTCTTTCGCTTTTCGGATAGCTTCTTTTGTCACGTTTGGGGTTGCACTGGGGGTCATTGATACACGAAGCCCTTTATCAATCGCATATTTAGCAATATCGTACACATCTGGACGCATAAGCGGATCTCCACCTGTAAACACGAGAAGAGGCTGATCCATCTCATAAATGTCATCAATCAATTGTTTTCCTTCTTCAAACGTTAATTCACGCGGATCGCGATGATACTGTGCTTCGGCTCGACAATGAAGACAATTGAGCTGACACGCCCTCGTTAACTCCCATATAACAATAAATGGATTTTGTTGAAAATCACGCATATTTCATCCCTCCGATTCGCTCACTACTTCTCATTGTACAAGAAGGAATGTTTATATCATGTGACATTGATCACAAAAAATCATATCCATTTATCTTGTCACTGTTCTGACAAATATTCACGTTCTTGCTTTTCTGATATAAAACAGATAGTATATACGATATAAGGTATACAAGGAGGTGGAATATATGGCGAAAGTGCAAATTAAAGTGATGGATAACGGTTCATTTCGTGTGACCGGAGATGTTGAATTAATTGATATGGAAGGAAACAAGTTTGAAACGAAAGAAACATTTTCTCTCTGTCGTTGCGGGCTCTCACAAAATATGCCATTTTGTGATGCAGCTCATAAAGGAAAATTTCAATCCGTCGTTCGCGCTCCGAAAAACGAATAAGCCCGGCTTTTATTCCGGGCTTTTTACTTTGCCGTATTTTCCTCCTCCACCTTCATGAACTTGTAATGTTCCGTTTCTAGCCGCGATAATCGTTTTGGCAATGTTTTGTCCCGCAACATAAGCTAACTCATCTTCAGATGCTTCAGGTTATCAATTTTATTAAAATCATAGAATAATGATAAAGATTTTAATAAAATTGTTTATCCGTCCACGTCGTTTAAGCGACATGTACTCGGATTGGGTGTAACCCCACACCCGCTATCCCATTGGCAAACGCCTTTGGGAATACTTTTCTCATGATGTTGTATGCCCCATTGACATCTGCGTGGATGAGTGTTCCGTTTTCAGATTGAAACAGCCCACGCTTGATTCGTTTTCCTTTGTATTGTTTTTGTTTCTTCATTTCTTCCATGTCTAAAAAACTGCATTTCGATGTATAGCTTTCTTCTGTCACGACGACGCGAATGCCATGCTGTACCGCTTTGTACTGCAACTGATGAAGAAACGTTTGATACGGAATGTGAACGAACGCTTGATTCGTACGCTTTCCGAGATGGACTTCACGCTTCCAATCTTTATTCATCCCCACCACAATCGTATCGCAGTCTAAAGACAGCGCATGTTTGATGACAAAGGCACTCGCTTGGTGCATAAAGTTTTCTACGATGCGGTTTCGTTTTTCTGTCATTTTGCTCATTCGTTTTGTCCAATCGAGTCCATTCATCTGTTTCGCTACTTTGCGATAATGGCTCATCTGTTTGTTGTAGTATTGATTGGCGGATTTTAGACCTTTACCATTGATGACGATCGGTTGTTTGCCCACGTTATTCACAATGGTTGCGAAGTTATCTAAACCCAAATCAATACTGATGTATCTGTTGTGATCTTGTTTTTGCGGTGGAATAGGGATTTTGTAAACGACTTCGATGATGATATGGCGGCGTTTCGGAATGAATCGGACTTGTTGAAGCTTCCCTTTCATGTTTGTTTTTAACCGAAACCCTTGAAAACAGGCAGGAAACGTGATGTGTTCATCGACGACTTTGCATGATTGATTCGTTAGCACAAGTACATACCGTCCGTCTTTTTTGAGATATTTGGGCGGTTTCGGTCTGCCTGTATATTTGTCTTTGTTTTTTGCCCAATCTTTCATCGACTTAAAAAATGACTTCCAATTTCGATGCAACATCCTTAACGTTTGTTGGGCACATTGAGCCATTGGCATCGCTCGATAGTCTGCATCCATCCCTTCTGTTTTCAGCAACTTGTCTAGCTTGTTGTAAGAAAGATATGTGCCGTGTTGAAAAAACGTTTGCCTCACTTGATAGTTGGCGAAGTTGTACAAATTTTTTGAACGAAAACAATACTCATCGAGCATCGGATAATACGGATGAGTGGCGCAAATCATATGCCTTTCCACTCGATTCGCCATCATGATCGCTGTTCACCTCGCTTTCTCTTTTACTATACATGTTCATCAGAGAGCCATGCAATAAGATGTAAAGATGATCACGAAAGAAGAGGGATCTCAAATATATTTTATCAAAATGTTTAATATATTTTTATGATTGAATGAAAAAACAGAACCATGCATATACACTTTTAAATGGAGTAAACGCATGGGCTAAAATAAATAATCCGCCCCATTTTTTTACTTGTTCTTGCAGATGTTTTCCTGAAACATATATGCGTTGTGAACTAAGCGAACGATTTTTTACATATATCGCCATCCAATCAGAAAATTTGCGCATCGTATCAATCGTCGGGAAGAAAACTAATACATGAATCGGGCCTTGACAATGGTCATCATATATTTCTATTTCGCTTCCTAATAACATCGTTACACCATGCGTGATTATTCCTCCATCTTCATGCTCCATCCAACGATGTTTTTCGATATGTTGCTCGATTTCTTGTAATATTTCCGGCACATGTGCATCAACAATACCAATCATTTGCAGTCCTTTTGTATATGTCGCTTCCTGTACAATATTTGATAACGTTAATGATTTCGCCCCTGTTATTTTCACCGGCCGCTGTGAAGCCGTTCGACCAATATGGATGTGTAAATCAACAAAATAACGGTTCATCATGTTTCTTTTCAACGCTCCATAAGCGACATGCGCGCATTTAAAATTTGATTCGGGCTTTTTAATTGAAAACATCCTGCTCCATCGACAACATCAATCGTCATTTGTTCATCAAAAAAAATGAGCCGATGTTTTTCCATCCAAATAGGTATATCGTTTGTTTCAATCTCTACATCATGTTCGTCTAATTGATTGACAAGCAGTAACATCGGCACTCCATTTACAGCACATCCGCAATCATCTGTATCGTATGTCAGCTTGACGTGCTTGTTTCCACGAACACGGCGAAGTTGTTCGATCGCTCGTTCCGTTATCGTAATTTTCACCATTTACACCTCGCTTACTTTTTTAAAAATGCCCGTTTTCCCATTTTTTCGATGACCGATGGAAATAATTGATACAATCGACTTCCTATATGCATCCAAAACGGCAAATTCACTTCGCGCGTCGGAGTAAGCATCACATCAACGATACGTTTGGCGACAAATTCAGGGCGGAGCATCCATCGTTTCACGTTTTTCACATATTCCCCAGACGTATCAGCAACAGTAAAAAAGTTTGTTTCGATCGGTCCAGGGTTCACAGCAGTGACAAAAATGCCATACATGGACGCTTCCATTCGCAAGCTATTTGTAAATCCAAGGACAGCATGTTTTGTTGCGGCGTATACGCTCGATTTCGGCGTCGCAATTTTTCCTGCTTGAGATGCGACATTAATAATGTGACCGGATCGTTTCTTCATCATATGTGTGTACACTTTTTTTGTACACGCGATCAATCCGAGCACGTTGACATCAAACATTTGCTTCGCTTCCAACAAATCAATATGCTCGACATAGCGAAACACACCGAATCCGGCATTATTAACGAGAATATCGATATCGACAGACGCAAGTAATCGATCAAATACAACATCTACTTCCTCTTGGTTACTGACATCTAACTGTTCATATAAGCAAGACATGCCGTACGTTTGTTCAATATGTCGCGCGATTTGCGCCAACTTTTCTTTTGAGCGAGCGAGCAATATCGGTATTCCTCCACGCTTAGCCACTTCATATGCAATTTGTTCGCCAATGCCGCTCGACGCTCCTGTAATAACGACGTATTTCCCTGCTAACTTCATGATCTCACCGCTTCGTACATATATATTTGATCGTCTTTTTCTTTTTTCACTGCTCCGATCGCTTCTAAATAATCGAGTTGACCAATCGTTTCGGACATCGTCAATAAAAATTCACGTTCATATACGGACGGAAAAAGCGCACGGCATACGTCAAATGCCGTCATTGGCTTTTCACTTAACAATTGCCATACATATTGTGCACGCTCTTTTTGTTTTTCAAGTCGCTTTTCGACCAGTGATGCAACATCTGTCACATCTTCTCCATGTCCTGTAACAATTGTGGCAATGTCGTAATTCAGTAGTTTTTTTAATGAATCGTTATATTGCAAAAGTGGTTTTGGGCGCTCTTGTTTCCCGATCGCAGGCGGCTCTAACAATGGATTAGATGAAATAGTCGCTAACAAATGATCTCCTCCAATCATCAAGCCATCTGCTTCACGATATAATACAATATGACTTTGTGCATGACCTGGCGTTTCGATAACCGTCCAGCCTTCAATCATATCCCCTTCTTTTACTTCTTGGGTGAGCGAGCGCTCGCACGAAAAACGGAGAGAGCGTCGAAAGTTTCCAAGTTTCGCAAGCCCTTCTTCTCCAATTCCACATTCAATTAAAAATTGCTCAAAATATTGTTGATGCCACGCAAAAAAAGCAGCATCTTTCGCAATCCACGGTGCAGCTTTGCGATGGCCAATAACAGGAAGCGACGGCGGTAAATAATCGAGTAAACCGACGTGATCTGGATGGTGATGTGTAATGATGACTTGCTCAATATCTTCCGGTTCATAGCCGAGTTCGCGTAATTCACGAACGAAGACATGCCATGCTTCTTCCGTTTTTACTCCCGCATCAATAAGCGTTAAACGGTCTCCTTTGACAATATACATATTGACATCGCCAACGGCAAATGGCGTTGGGACGACAATGCGATGCAACTGTTCCATTTTTTCGGCTCCTTCATTATATCATCATAACTTTTCGTTTCGTCTGTTTATCAGTTTACACTTATTTTTTTCATTTGTCATTTATTTTTATTTATTTATTAAAAAATTCAGAAAATAAAAACGTATAACCTATTGACAACAAGCTTGTTTTTCATGCATAATTGCAAACAAATCATATATGTGTAAAGCGATGAATAGGGCCAGTACATGATAAACGGTAACAAGAGAGTGAAACCCATAGGCTGAAAGGTTTCATTACCCTCTTTATCATGGAACCTACCCTATGAGCAGTTAGGCAAACCTAACCGTCTTGCCGACGATATCGGCATAAGAGGTGGGCACATTGTGCCAACAAAGGTGGTACCGCGGAAATAAAGACCTTTCCGTCCTTTATCGGACGAAAGGTCTTTTTATTTTGGAGACGAGGAGGAGAAAAAATGACGATCACATTTCTCGGTGCAGGGTCGATGGCAGAAGCGCTCATTTCAGGAGTGACACAGACACTATATGAGCCGAAACAAATGATTGTAACGAATCGCTCTCGAATGGAGCGACTGACGTATATGCAACAAACATACGGGGTACGAATCGAAACAAATAAAGAACAAGCCGTCAAAGAAGCTGATATCGTTATTTTAGCTATGAAGCCAAAAGACGTTGCCGAAAGCTTAACGCCGATCGCACATGCTTTTCATGAACAACAACTTATTATTTCATTGCTTGCGGGAGTGACGACGGATACGATTGCATCGCTCATCGGAAAACAAATGCCTGTCATTCGTGCCATGCCAAATACATCAGCAGCTATCGGGCAATCTGCCACAGCGCTAGCACAAGGTGCCTATGCAACAGATAAACATGTCCACATGGCAAAAGAGCTATTTGAAACGGTCGGGATTGTGACGATTGTTGATGAAAAGCATTTGCACGCAGTAACAGGGCTATCGGGTAGTGGACCGGCGTACGTTTACTATTTAGTCGAAGCGATGGAAAAAGCAGCGGATGAAATTGGACTTGAGCGCGATATTGCAAAAGAGCTTATTTTACAAACGATTATCGGTGCTGCTCATATGTTAAAAGCAACAAACAAACATCCATCCATTTTGCGCAAAGAAGTAACAAGTCCAGGCGGGACGACAGAAGCTGGCATTGGGGTACTTGAACGTTATCGCTACCAAGAAGCGATGATTGCATGCATTAAACGAGCAACTGAACGATCAAAAGAACTTGGCGAAGCATTGCTTTCTTCCGTTCAATAGTGCAAGTTGTTTTTCTTTTCCAAATACCCATGGTATCATTTGTTATGAAACATACTGTGGGAGGGATGAAACATGTTATTTTCACCATATACGATTCGAGATGTTACCTTTAAAAACCGCATTGTTATGTCGCCGATGTGTATGTATGCGTGCGATCGCGAAGACGGAACGGTGCACAACTGGCATCTCATTCATTATGCAACGCGCGCTGTCGGGCAAGTCGGGCTCATTATGGTGGAAGCGACAGCCGTGACGCCACAAGGACGAATTTCGTCACGCGATTTAGGGATTTGGGATGATAACCATATTGACGGCTTGCGTACGCTTACTACGCTCGTTCATGAACAAGGTGCAAACATTGGCATTCAGCTGGCCCATGCCGGACGAAAGGCAACCGTTTCTGGAGAAATTATTGCACCATCCCCCATTCCATTTGATGAAACGATGCGAACACCAAAAGAAATGACAAAAGAAGAGATTGAAGAAACGATCGATGCGTTTCAACAAGGGGCACGACGCGCCAAAAAAGCGGGATTTGACGTCATTGAAATTCATGCTGCTCACGGCTATCTCATTAACGAATTTTTATCGCCGCTCACAAACAAACGAACAGACGAATACGGTGGAGAAAACCGTTACCGCTTTTTAAGTGAAATCATTGAAGCAGTAAAAGAAGTATGGAACGGACCGCTATTTGTCCGTATTTCCGCACACGATTATCATCGAGATGGGTTAACAGTGAAAGACTATGTCGAATATGCAAAACAAATGAAAGCGCAAGGCGTTGACCTCATTGACGTCAGCTCTGGCGCCGTCGTTCCAGCAAAAATTGATGCGTATCCAGGTTATCAAGTGCCATTTGCGGAAACGATTCGCCGTGAAGCAAGCGTGCCAACTGGTGCTGTCGGACTCATTACGTCTGGCTTACAAGCGGAAGAAATTTTACGCAATGGCCGTGCCGATCTCATTTTTATCGGTCGCGAGCTTCTTCGCAACCCATATTGGCCAAAAACAGCTGCCAACGAACTTGGTATATCGCTTGAAGCACCGAAGCCATATGTCAGAGGGTGGTAAAACACGACAAAGGATGTCCAATGTGGCGGACATCCTTTTACATTTCAAAATAATAGTGAGCGTGAAGTTGACATCCCGGATTAAACGCCGCGTAGCAATGTGGGCAATGGTAATTGCTTGTCATATATTGTTCAATTGTCAGCTCAGTTTGACAAACACCGCATAAAATCGCTTTTTCATGAAAACGTTCTTTCGGCCATACGACATGCTTGCCACAACCATGTTGTTCATGGCAATGTACACACGGAAAATATGTTTTGCAGCAATAAAACTTAATCGCAATGACATCGCGTTCACTATGATAATGTACACATCGTGTGTGTTTATCAATGACGCTTCCTTTTACTTCGATCATTGTTAACCCTCTTTTCGTAAAATTGGAAACGATGAGAAATCGAAAGCAAGTGACACGTTCGGAAAAATCGTTTTCGCTTCTTCAACGAGTTCGTCACACATCTCTCCTTGGTAGCGGGAACTAATATGTGTCAAAATGAGTTGCTTCACTTCCGCTCGTTTCGCTACTTCCGCTGCTTGCAACGTCGTTGAATGATAGTAATCATGCGCTAAATGCGCTTCTTTGGCACGAAATGTTGCCTCGTGGACAAGGACGTCCGCTTGTTTCGCCAATTCCACACTCGCCTCACAATAACGCGTATCTCCTATAATCGAAACAATTCGTCCTTTCTTTGGCGGGGCTACAAAGTTCCGTCCATCAATGACAGTTCCATCATCTAATGTGACCATCTCCCCTCGCTTAATTTGTTGATAAATTGGTCCTGGGCGCACGCCAAGTGCACGCAATTGATCAACGAGCAACGTGCCCGGTAAATCTTTTTCAACGATTCGGAAACCGTATGAAGGTAAACCGTGATCAAGCAATTTCGCTGTAACAATAAACTGCTCATCTTCAAATATGACACCTTCTGTAAACTCATAAATATGCAAATCATATTTTAACCGCGTGCCGCTAACCGCCAAGGCAGTTTCAACAAACGAACGAATACCAGCCGGACCGTAAACAAAAAGAGGCGTTTCTCCCCCTTGAAATGAGCGACTTCCAAGCAATCCAGGCAAGCCAAAAATGTGATCGCCATGTAAATGAGTAATAAAAATACGTTCAATGCGTCGCGGGCGAATAGACGTATGTAAAATTTGATGTTGCGTTGCTTCGCCGCAATCGAACAGCCATGTCGCTCCTCTTTCTTCTAATAGCTGAAGGGCAACTGCCGATACGTTTCTCCCTTTTGACGGGACACCAGAGCCCGTTCCTAAAAACAATAATTCCACGCTACAAACTCCTCTCTTTTCTTTAGTCGGATAAAACATTTGCGTTTACCACAATAAACCTCTAAAATTACATTATCATGAACCTTTCAAAAAATGAATAAAAGTGAGGTATATGGTCCGTGAATGACGTACAACCAAAAGCAACAATTGTTATTTTTGGCGCGACTGGCGACTTAGCAAAACGCAAATTATTCCCATCTATTTATAAACTTTATCAAAAAGGAAAGCTTTCTGAACAGTTTGCGGTTGTTGGCGTCGCTCGTCGTCCCCATACAGATGAATCGTTTCGTCATTACGTAAAAGAAACGATTGAAGAAGCAACAAAACAAGAATTAATGGATAATCAATTTATTTCTCATTTTTACTATCATTCATTAGATGCGACAAATACAAAATCATATGAACAATTAAATGAATTATTAACGCGGGTGGAAGAGCAATTTCATATTCCAGGCAACCGCATTTTTTACTTGGCGATGGCACCTGAGTTTTTCGGAACGATTACATCGCATTTAAAATCAGAAGGACTGACAGCAACAAACGGCTGGACGCGATTAGTCATTGAAAAACCGTTCGGACATGATTTGCAAAGCGCACAAAAGTTAAATGAAGAAATTCGACAATCGTTTTCCGAGGAACAAATTTTCCGAATTGACCATTATCTCGGAAAAGAAATGGTACAAAACATTGAAGTCATTCGCTTTGCGAACGCGATTTTTGAACCGCTTTGGAACAATCGCTTTATTGCCAATATTCAAATTACATCAAGTGAAACGCTCGGGGTGGAAGATCGCGGTCGTTACTATGATCATTCTGGTGCGCTTCGCGATATGGTGCAAAACCATATGCTACAAATGGTTGCCCTTCTCGCAATGGAGCCGCCAATTAAGCTGACAACAGATGACATTCGCAGTGAAAAAGTGAAAGTGCTTCGCGCGCTTCGTCCGATGACACATGATGACGTCGACAAATATTTCGTGCGCGGGCAATACGGACGCGGCATTGTGCGCGGACAACAAGTCGTCGGGTATCGTGAAGAACATAGCGTCGATCCACATTCTAATACAGAAACGTTTGTCGCAGGGAAACTAATGATCGACAACTTCCGCTGGGCAGGTGTGCCATTTTACATACGAACAGGAAAACGAATGACTGAAAAATCAACGAAAATTGTTGTGCAATTTAAAGACGTACCGATGAATTTATATTATCGCACGAGCGAATACGTTCATCCGAATTTGCTCGTCATTCATATTCAACCAGATGAAGGGATTACCCTTCATTTAAATGCGAAAAAAAGCGGCGAAAGCATGAAAACGACGCCAATTAAGTTGGATTACTGCAACAATTGCATTGACGGCATTAATACGCCAGAAGCGTATGAAAAGTTGTTATATGACTGCATGCGCGGTGATGCGACAAACTTTACGCACTGGGACGAAGTCGCTGCGTCATGGAGCTTTGTCGACCCGATTTCTGAAGTATGGGAAAATACGAAAGCGGTTGACTTCCCGAACTACGAAGCTGGCTCGATGGGGCCAAAAAAGGCAGATGAACTATTGCAAAAAGACGGCTTCCACTGGTGGTCGCTAAACGGAACAATGTAAGGAGGAACGAAACATGAAAATGTACGATGTCACCGCCCCGATTTTTGAAGGGATGCCTGTGTATAAAAATAAGCCGGAAAAACAGCCGAAGCTAACGACCGTCACGAACGATTACGTCACTGAATCGCGCATCGATATGGATGTGCATACGGGCACGCACATTGACGCACCACTCCATATGGTAAAAGACGGGGAAACATTTGAAACGATTCCGCTTGAAAAACTCGTCGGCTACTGCAAAGTTTTAGACGTCACAAACGTCAATGATCGCATTACAAAAGAAGATCTCATTCATTTTGATATTCAAGAGAATGATTTTATCTTATTTAAAACAAAAAATTCATTCGACGATACCTTTAACTTTGAATTTATTTACGTTGCCGAAGATGCTGCGATGCACTTAGCAGAAAAACGCATTCGCGGCGTCGGCATTGATGCGCTCGGCGTCGAACGAAACCAAGCGGGACATCCAACACATAAAACGTTGTTCGGTCACGGCATTATCGTCATCGAAGGGCTTCGCCTAAAAGACGTACCAGCCGGCGAATATTGGATGGTTGCTGCTCCCCTCAAACTCGTCGGCACTGACGCCGCCCCAGCGCGTGTATTATTGTTTGAACAATAAGCAATGGGGCTGACCCAAAACGCTAATGCGCTTTGGGTCTAGCCCTTTCTTTTTTGCCCAAAAATAGAAGAATCGCCCTTTTTATGGTAAAATTGAGTCACCAAAAACAACTACACCAAAAAAGGAGCGATT
>NZ_JAHZOF010000028.1:0-1361 GCF_019553625.1 Anoxybacillus sp. ST70 | reverse complement strand
CTGTAGTTGAGTAATTTTCATTACAATAATTACCATTTAAAAAGAGACAAACGGGGTACTCCTTATGCCACATGGAGCTGTTTTTTCACGGCATCAATGGGAATATTTTGTTTCGCTGCGCCGTAGATAAATTCTACAAGACGATGTGCTTTGTTCGTTCGGAGAAAGTCAAGCCCGGTAGAGAAATCACCGTTGGACTCGAACATACTGTACACATAAGTCAGTTGTACCAGAATACAATACCGTTTTACCGCCCGACGCCCGCGAACGCGGTATCCATCGAGTTTCAGCTGGTCTTTCGCTTGACGGAAAAAACATTCGATCGACCAACGTGCAGCATAGTAGCGCAAGATCTTTTCATCGCTTAGCTCGCGATCGGTGCTCAAGACGCAGTGAAGATGTTCCGATGTCATCGGCTGATCGGCTTTCCAAGCGAGCAGCACCACGGCATCCTTGAGACCGTTCAGAGCACCTTCGTAGCGATACACCCGATAACGCTCTTTTCCCACCGTGACGAGGCGGGTATCCCGTGGCTCCATAGATTTGGCAAATTCCTTTGCTTGAATGGCCGTCCCTTTTGGATAGAGAATCCGATTCGTCTTCAGCATCGCGATGACGTGGAACCCTTTTTTCAAGCAGGCCCCCACGAGGGTTTTCGATGGATACCAAGAGTCCATGAGCACATAAACGGGGCGACTCACATCCAACGAAGAAAGCATCTCGATCGCGAGTTCCCCTTTGCTTTTCCCCGCCGTCTTGTCGTAGAGGCGAAAGGCAAAAGGAAACGCTTGAGTCATCGTATGAACCATGAGCCAAACGAGAGAATGTCCCCAGATCGACTTTTTCTCTGCGTGAGAATAGTGCCAATCACACCCTTGAATGGCGTGTGTTGCCCGTGACGAGGGCTTCGTTTTTTGGCAAATCGTATCATCGATCGAAACAAAAATGGGTTGATTCTCTCGTTTCGAGCTGCGTTCGACACGATGAAGCACCCACTGCTGGAGTTTGCGAAGCAGCGTCTCTTCCTCCCATGGGCTTTTCGTGAAAAAATGGCTGAGTGTCGTGCGATGGTTCGGATGAAAACTCCCATGATGTAGATCGGTCAACGTTCCCGAAAAGCCCTTTGTAATCATCGCATCCACGATATGAACGAGATGCTTCATGACAGGTTTCGAGAAATAAAGCGCCAACCCTAACGTTATGAAAAACTTGTGGATTCCTTGATGATGTGCTAATCTATTCATGAGACATGAACCTCCTTGTGGATAGTTGTGGCACATCTATTTTAACCAAGGAATCGGGTTCATGTCTCCTTTTTTGTTTGGTTGTAAATTTATGTTAGCGAATTTGCTCATCTACAG
>NZ_JAHZOF010000027.1:0-1508 GCF_019553625.1 Anoxybacillus sp. ST70 | reverse complement strand
ACAACTGGTACACCAGCGGTGCGTCCATCCCGGTCCTCTCGTACTAAGGACAGCTCCTCTCAAATTTCCTACGCCCGCGACGGATAGGGACCGAACTGTCTCACGACGTTCTGAACCCAGCTCGCGTACCGCTTTAATGGGCGAACAGCCCAACCCTTGGGACCGACTACAGCCCCAGGATGCGATGAGCCGACATCGAGGTGCCAAACCTCCCCGTCGATGTGGACTCTTGGGGGAGATAAGCCTGTTATCCCCGGGGTAGCTTTTATCCGTTGAGCGATGGCCCTTCCATTCGGAACCACCGGATCACTAAGCCCGACTTTCGTCCCTGCTCGACTTGTAGGTCTCGCAGTCAAGCTCCCTTCTGCCTTTACACTCTACGAATGATTTCCAACCATTCTGAGGGAACCTTTGGGCGCCTCCGTTACGCTTTGGGAGGCGACCGCCCCAGTCAAACTGCCCACCTGACACTGTCTCCCACCCCGATCAGGGGTGCGGGTTAGAATCTCAGTACGACAAGGGTGGTATCCCAACGGCGACTCCACCTAGACTGGCGTCCAGGCTTCTCAGTCTCCCACCTATGCTGTACATGTCGCACCAACATTCAATATCAGGCTGCAGTAAAGCTCCACGGGGTCTTTCCGTCCTGTCGCGGGTAACCTGCATCTTCACAGGTACTATGATTTCACCGGGTCTCTCGTTGAGACAGTGCCCAAGTCGTTACACCTTTCGTGCGGGTCGGAACTTACCCGACAAGGAATTTCGCTACCTTAGGACCGTTATAGTTACGGCCGCCGTTTACTGGGGCTTCGGTTCGCACCTTCGCTTGCGCTAAGCGCTCCCCTTAACCTTCCAGCACCGGGCAGGTGTCAGCCCCTATACTTCGCCTTACGGCTTCGCAGAGACCTGTGTTTTTGATAAACAGTCGCTTGGGCCTTTTCACTGCGGCTCCCCTGGGCTATTCACCCGAGGGAGCACCCCTTCTCCCGAAGTTACGGGGTCATTTTGCCGAGTTCCTTAACGAGAGTTCTCCCGCGCACCTTAGGATTCTCTCCTCGCCTACCTGTGTCGGTTTGCGGTACGGGCACCTCTCACCTCGCTAGAGGCTTTTCTTGGCAGTGTGGAATCAGGCACTTCGGTACTATATTTCCCTCGCCATCACAGCTCAGCCTACTCAAGCGGATTTGCCTACTTGAGGCGCCTAACTGCTTGGACGCGCACAACCAGTCGCGCGCTGACCCTATCCTCCTGCGTCCCCCCATTGCTCAAACGGTGAGGAGGTGGTACAGGAATATCAACCTGTTGTCCATCGCCTACGCCTTTCGGCCTCGGCTTAGGTCCCGACTAACCCTGAGCGGACGAGCCTTCCTCAGGAAACCTTAGGCTTTCGGTGCAGAGGATTCTCACCTCTGTTTTCGCTACTCACACCGGCATTCTCACTTCTAAGCGCTCCACTAGTCCTTCCGGTCTAGCTTCGACGCCCTTAGAACGCTCCCCTACCGACGACG
>NZ_JAHZOF010000026.1:0-1775 GCF_019553625.1 Anoxybacillus sp. ST70 | reverse complement strand
GGGGCTGACCCAAAACGCTAATGCGCTTTGGGTCTAGCCCTTTCTTTTTTGCCCAAAAATAGAAGAATCGCCCTTTTTATGGTAAAATTGAGTCACCAAAAACAACTACACCAAAAAAGGAGCGATTCTTTTATGAAACATGATCATATTTCTTTCAAAGATTATACCATGGATAACCTTACTTTGCCAAGGAATATCGCAGATCTTATTCCACCAGACAACATGGCTCATGTGGTTCATGAAATGGTTGAACGTATCCCGATGGAAACATTTCTTCCATACTATAAAGGTGGGGGCACTTCTTCTTATCATCCGAAAATGATGACAAAAATCATCCTTTATGCCTACACCCAAAAAATATATCATGGTCGCGAGATTGCACGACAACTCGAAGTTCATCTTCCACTCATGTGGCTAAGTGGATTTCAAAAACCGGACTTTCGTTCGATTAACCGATTTCGCTCTGAACGAATGAAAGGCCTGATTGACGACTTATTTCGAGAAATGATCACTCTGCTCGTCGCGGATGGGTACGTCAACATGGAAGACTATTTCGTCGATGGAACGAAAATTGAAGCAAATGCCAACCGATACACATTCGTTTGGCGCAAGTCCTCTGAAAAGTACCGAGAGAAATTAAGAAAGAATGTGGATCAACTCATTGCCCACATTGATGGGATTGTGGCAGAAGAAAGGAAGGAAGATACGCCTTCGACGTTGACTCCAGAAGACATTCGAAAGAAAACGGAAGAGTGGGAAGAACGGTTGAAAGTAGAACCAAACAATCAACCATTAAAACAAGCAGTGAAGAAAATGAAGGAAGACTACTTACCACGTAGCGAAAAGTATGAACACCAACTTGAAGTATGTGGGGATCGCAACAGTTACTCCAAGACGGATACGGATGCGACGTTCATGCGTTTGAAAGAAGATCATATGCGAAATGGTCAATTGAAGCCCGCATATAACGTACAAGTCGGGTCTTCGGATCAGTTCGTTCTAGGGTACTCTATTCATCAGAGACCCGGTGATACACGTTGCCTTCTTCCTCATCTGGATGCGGTTCGTGAGAAGTATGGAGTCGTCCCTAAACATGTGATCGCTGACGCTGCATATGGTTCTGAAGAGAATTATGTCAAACTCGAAGAAAAAAACATATCTGCGTTAATCAAGTACAACATGTATGACAAAGAGAACACACGCAAAATCAAGAAGAATCCACATCACCAACAGAACTGGACGTACATAAAAGAAGAAGACGTTTGGATTTGCGCCAACGGGAAAAAATTGATTCGTACAGGAACGACGAAGCAGATTACAGAATCTGGGCATACTTCGATCATTTATCACTATCAATGTCATGAATGTGAGGGATGCCCATTCCGTTCTGCCTGCACAACTTCTAAATATGGACGTACGACACAATGGAACCCTGTCTATCACGAACAAAAACAAAAAGTTCGCCAACGACTAGAAAGTGAAGAAGGACAGGTACGGTATCGCCAACGTAAAACAGACATCGAGAGTGTGTTTGGACAAATCAAACAAAACCGCGGATTTCGCCGTTTTGTCTTGCGAGGCCTTCAAAAAGTTTCCATAGAGTGGGGGCTTATTTGTGCTGCCCATAATCTCCTCAAAAAAGCCTCTAAGGACAAACAACGATCCTTAGAGGCTTAAGAAATAGAAAAATGAGAGGTAAATCCCTCTCTTATTTTACAAAATATGAAAACCAACTCCCAAAAGTCCGCTTTTTAGCGGACTTTTGGGTCAGCCCC
>NZ_JAHZOF010000025.1:0-3188 GCF_019553625.1 Anoxybacillus sp. ST70 | reverse complement strand
TAGCTGTTTGTTTTCGTGACGCAAATGTTCATTTTCTTGAACGAGTTGATGAATGAGCTGTTTTTGTTGTTGAACTTTGCCGATTAAGCTCTCAACTGTAAATACAGCTTGTTGTACCGTCAACATGCGATTCACCTCCTTGTCTATCAGTATTCACATCATAGACAAGGAAAGAAGAAAATATTCAGCTCACTTTATGATGTGGCTGAATAGTTACTTTATAGTATAATAAGGTAAAAAATACTTTAGATTATCCTATGGGGAGGAATGATTTTATGAGTAGTATAAATTTTATGAATATTATAGAAGCATATGTATCAAAAGAAATAGAGATGAATAAAGTACGTGATAAAATCAAATTGGAAAATAATTTAAAGGAGGGTTTAATTAAACAATTAGAGATCCAATTAACACCTCTAGTTTTAAACGTTTTGTTTTCAGAATATGAAGGATTTAAACAATACTACAAATTAAATTCTAGTGATGCTCTCAATAAATATTATGAAAAGATTAAAGAAGATAAATATTTTATTGGTTTGAGTGAACATTTTCCTGTAATGAGGGAAAAATTAGATAAACGAATAAATCACTTTATTACTTATGTAAACGAGATTATAGAAAATCTAGAAATACATAAAACGAAAACTAACTATAAAAAAGTTACTGACATAAAATTGGCACTTGGTGATACTCATAACAACGGAAAAACTGTATGTCATATTAAAATAGATGGTAAAGACTATATATATAAACCTAGGAATGCTGCATTAGACATTAATTTCATTAATTTTGTTTCAAAATATATACCAGATTATAAATATGAAATTTATAATTATGGAGATTTTTCTATACATGAAATGATCCATGTGAATCAGAATCATACCAACCAAGAAAGTGTCAATAAATATTATTATAATATCGGTTTTTTGTCTGCGATTTTCTATTTTATAGGGGCCACAGATATGCATTATGAAAATGTTATAGTAAATGGTGCAACCCCAATATTTATTGATTTAGAAACTATTTCTGATATAACTGATTTTGAAAGTGGTAAAAATCACAATAATTTATTTCAATTACTTTCCAATTCCATATTCCAAAGTATGATTTATCCATTTGAAATGAATGAAAATTATTTAAATATTTCTGCTTTAACAGGTGAAAAAGGAAAAGTGTTAAAATTTCACTATACTAATGCTAAACCTGTCATTAATGCTGATGGGGAATTGGAATTTTTAGAAGAGAATCCTTCTTTAGAAAAACAAAAAAATGAGGTTTTTTTAAATAACATTAAACAAATTCCTAGTATGTATATAGCCGATATCGTAAAAGGGTTCTCTGATTTTTGCAAAATTGTATTGGATAACAAAGATTCCGTATTCAACGAGTTGATCAAAGTAGTCGAGGGCCACCCTATTAGACAGGTTGTTAGACCTACACATGTTTACGAGAAATATCTAAATGTATTGCTAGAACCTTACTATTTAAAAGAAAAGGGGCGTGATCAAGAGTTATTCAATCATTTGAGGCATTCAAGAAATGATAAAATAGTCAACGAAGAAATAATTAGTCTAAAACAAGGTGACGTACCTTTATTTTATACGTACTTTGATAGTAAACATTTATATGCTCGTGGGGATTGTATAATTGAAAATTACTTTTCAACTACTATAAAAGAAAACATACAGAATCGAATTTATAATTTTGATACAAACAAGATGAAACAAGAAATAAACAATATTTATAGTTCATTACTAATATACCATTATAACCACACGGATAATAAAATATTGAATAACCATCCGGAATTTTTTACCGATGAAATATCACCTTTTGTATTTTTAAAGGATTTTTATAATCTATTTCAATCTATAAATAGTTCTTCTTCAGCATTACTTCCTTCTTTTTCTGGAAAGAAAATGATTATTTCACCTATTACTCCGTCCATTTACGAATATGGTGGTAATTTATTACTCATCATATATTTTAGGGATAAAATAGGTGTAAGTGTTCAAGAAATAATAAAAATATTTAAAACTATGAAGGAATGGAAAACTTATAATAATGCTGAATTAACAGGGTTTAATGGCGTCGGGGCTTATATTTATTTAGTATATAATGCATACAGAATAACAGGAGAAAAGTGGTTTTATAATGAACTTTTAAACGAAATCCAAAATCTTAGCATCCCTGAAAATGTGAATAATATTGATTATTTTACTGGGTTAGCCGGAACAGTAACGATACTATCAGAGATCAAATTAAACATGAACGAACCTGATATTAAAGAACCTTTAGAAAAATTATTAAAATCAGCCGTGGAGATCATACACCAAAAGTACAAAGATATGATGAAGGATGATAAGAGGATAGGGTTGGCCCATGGATATAGCGGATTAATTTTGGCTCTTTCTAGATATGATAGTACTAATAAAAACTATAATAACCAAGCATTAATTAATAATTTAATTGAAGCAGAGGAAGAATATTTTAATAGCCGTAAAAACAATTATATAGACCTCAGAGACAATACGTATGACAAGTATTTTATATGCTATGGAATTGTGGGCATTCTATTTTCTAGAATAGAATTGTTGGAAAATGGCTTTACACATTTTAAAGAGGATATTACTGAAAAATCGCTAAAATTATGTAATGATATTCTAAATAACACCATAAATTTAGATGACTACAGCTATTGCTTATGCCATGGTATAGGTGGATTAATAGAACTTTTCGAAGAATTAAAGCGTTTAGAGATTTTAAATGAAAAGTTGTATCGTGAAGTTAATAATAAATTATTTTCTTATTTAGATAAAAATAACCTTAACGGAATAAATAACAACTTTATATATAGTAGTTTTATGCTTGGTTATGGAGGTAAAGCTTATAACAAACTACGGAATAAATATAATATTCCTTCAATATTGCGTTTAAAATCCTTTTAACAGTAATGATTAATCTTTTTTATTAAATCCATTGTCTGTATAACAAAAAACACACGTTCGGAGTTGATTCCATTTTACTCCGTGACGTGTGTTTTTACGATTGTTAAATCGTATAGGGGCTGACCCAAAAGTCCGCTAAAAAGCGGACTTTTGGGAGTTGGTTTTCATATTTTGTAAAATAAGAGAGGGATTTACCTCTCATTTTTCTATTTCTTAAGCCTCTAAGGATCGTTGTTTGTC
>NZ_JAHZOF010000024.1:0-6768 GCF_019553625.1 Anoxybacillus sp. ST70 | reverse complement strand
GCACCAGCACCTTTATAGCTGTGTCCTCGTAACGTCTTGATCTACTACCGCCTTTGTAGGTAAAGAAGTCTGGAAACTTCGCTATGTACCGCCTAATTGTAGTGTCTGGAATGTTTGTTTGTTCTGCGAGTTCCGCAATGGTTAAACATTGCCGCACCTTATCGCACCACCTTTCACCAATAACCATCACTACCATTCACCAATCACTTATTAGCCACTATCATTCCAAAAACCTTTATTTAATAGCTTTCTTGATCCACCACAGAACGCCACATACTACCAACAAGTACCACTATAAATTAGAGTGCATGGTTACGTATGTAAGAGGTAATAGCTTTCATACCAGCACACGTATGTGCGTGAACATATTTCCCTGACTTCTCACTCAATTTATATAAAAATAGGTGTCCACTTGGGAAAAATTCTCCGTAAATAATACATTGGTGTCCACGTATTTCAAGTTCATTATTTTCTAGTCTGTACGAAAGATTTAATTCTTTTAATAAATTAACCACATCATTTTTCTGCTGTAAAAGTTTTTTAGGATCACTTTCAAAATACTTTTCTTTTGCATAGTCCATAATATTTGGTTTTTTGTTTAACGGTTTAATTGTCATAGTTACTACCCTCTTTCTGACGGTCTAATAATCACATGGTTAAGCAAACTGTGATTAACCCATGTTAGAAAGTCTTGTAAATCAATGGTCTTTAGTTAGTTAAAGACACACTGTGTTTAATAAACTCTAAAAAGTCAGTAATATCAAGGGTTCAGCACTTTTAATAATCACAATAGTAAAATCACAAGACGGTGTGATTAACAAAGTGGCTTCCGAAACAGTGAAAAATAAATCAGGTTCACCAAGCAAACTTTTTTCTAATTGTGACAAATTTGTGAACGTCTTCAGCCCTACAGCCGCAAGGGTTTTAGCGTTTCGCTAAATTTGTAACAAAACTGTAACATTTTTTAGCCTGTTTTAGGGTGGGCTGTCGTGCAGTTATATAACTGTAATAAACAGTTAGATAGCTGTTAGATAGTTAGATAGTACTTCCCCTTCGGGGGCGAGGGCAAAAGCCCTCGCAATATAAATAAAAAACTAAATGATTCTAACATAATACTGCTAGCAGGATAGATAATAATAATTAGTTAATACATAGAAAGAGGCGAACGAATGAAATGAGTTCGCAAGGCATAAGCCTTTAAGATACGCCGCCGGAACAATTGAATACTGTGCCGCTATTCATTGTGCAAGCACCGTATAACCGCCCTAGACAGTGTAAAAGCTGTTTAGGGCGTTTTTTTATTTTAATTTCGCTTCTTCTTTAACCGTTCCTCAAGTGCTTTTCTTCTCGCTTCGAGTTCCCGTTTTTCTTCTTCCGAAAACTCCGGCGGCGTGTATTCTTTACCTAACCAATCCGGCACTAGTTCCTTTCGCACGATTTTTCTTGCTGACAGTTCCGCATCAGTGTCGGCGATCTCATTTCCATACAGTTTAGGCAACTGTTTCAAAGTAATGTTATAAGCAAGTTTGCAAAGTTCTTCGCTAGTAGCACCATTTTTTAAATAAGGGCGTAATGCACGCATAACGACGACAGCTGCACCGACTTTTTGCGTTTTGGATAGCTGTATGCCTGTTTCTTTAGTGAATTTGTTGGAAGCCCAAATAAAGCGATCATAAACGTCTTTTAAGTTGGTGAACATGAAAGCGAATTGCCAATTTATTGTCTTTGGTACACCGATAAAGAATTTTTTATTTCCGTATGTATTTTCCGTATTTTCCCTAGATGTTTCTTCACTAGATGTTTCTTCACTTAAAGAAACATTTAAATGATTATTATTTTGTTTTTCAGTTTCCGGTACTGTATAGGTAAGAACTTTTTCTGTCGCTTCGTCCTTACTCTCCCAAGCGTTTCCGCCGTTTTCTGTATGGAAATCTGTGCGGAAATCTAAGGAAAAATCTTCTAAATTTAGCCCCAAAAGTTCCACCCAATACTTGAAATATGGGTGATGGACAAATAAATAAATCGGCTTGCCTCTACCGTTGCAGCGTTTCGCACGTCTATAAACTTTAATAACTAGCCCAAGTTCTTCGAGTTCCTTCAATCTGTTTCTTACTGTTTTGCTAGAAATATCGTGGCGGCTTGCTAAATAATCATCACTAGCATAAACAAAACCGAGTTCCGCACCGAGAAAACAAATCATGTCAAACGCTTGCTTTGTACCTTCTTTAAATAAGTGCCAGCGATCACCTATTGCTTTTTTTATGTTATCGAGAAGGCTATATTTTACTTCTTTCTTTTCTTCTTTAGTTTCTGCGTATGGTCTGTATGAGATCATTCGGTTAAATTGCTGTGATTCAACAAAGACAGACATAAAAAACTTCCTCCCACTTTTTTTTCTCGAAAAATGGCAGGAAGTCACATAAAGTTTGTAGTTGTACCCTCACGAAACATGTGATAAACTGTTTATAAACATATGTTAAAGAAGGGTACACTACCCTTTATGTAACTTCTCTGAAGCCTTTAACGTGACTAGTTTGCCGACCGGACACGTTAAGGGCTTTCGTCATTTTTCGAACTATTTAATTTAAAGTAATTTTAACCCTAGTTTTTCTAGTAAATCAATAGCAAAATAATATTCTTGCGATATTTACGATATATCGTAAACAGAAAATGAGATTAAAAGAAATTAAGGTAAGGCAAATTAACTTGTCCTAAATTAAGTTATTTTTGTTTCTGATTGAATTTAAGCGGCTGTAGGGCTTTAAAATGGTGTGCAATTTAATGCTTGCTGGGGGGTCACACTTACAGCGATTAAAAACATTTCTTCGACAGGGCAAAAGCGGCCAGCCCTTTCTATGCCTAGCCCCACAGTAACAGGCACGCCAGCCGCTACCCTATGTAAATGCAGCTTATTTTGTACTAATGCACAATTACAATTTTTAGAAACTGTTATAAAGGCCATAAATAATTTTTAAATGTTCCTATTACGAACATTAGGCACACAAAAAAGCCCTGCTTTATTAGCAAGGCTAAAGAGTTCTTGACATTGATATTTTCCTGTAAAGGGCGATCACCGTTTTATTTTCCTTTTCCCATGCCTCATTCCTTAAAACCGGTATTTTAAACTCTCGTTCCATTTCGGTCATTAAAGCGGCCAGCCTTCTGTCCTTTTCGCCGTTAGGTAAATCGGCGTGAATAATTTCCTCATAGCGTTTATTGAATTGTGCTAATGTCATAATCATTTCCCCCCTAGCGAGTTCCTTAGCAAGTATTTATAAATACGTTCTGTAAGCTGTTCTGCTTCCTCTCGAAACATGGGATCTGATAATGCTTCAATGCACCCCTGCTTTAACTGTTCGTCACTAATGGAATAGTCCCATAAGTAACACCAATTCCACGCAGGAATAGAAACAAGGGCATAATTTTCTGTTTTGGTAAAGTAAACTAGCACCCCATTATTACCTACTTCTTTAAATGTTTTAACCTCGATAGCTTGATAATCCATGTTTGCAGCCCCCTATAGTACAAAATTAGATAAACTGTTTTCTATTTCTTCATCAGTAATTCCGATATATCGTAAAGTGATCTCTGGGTGTGAGTGGTTAAGTATAGTCTGTAATGTAGCAATATCTTTTGTTTGCTTATAGTACCAATAACCAAACGTTTTCCGCATGGTGTGTGTTCCAATGCCTTCTGTAATGTCTACCATTTCAGCCGCCTTATTTAGCTGTCTATACGCTTGTATTCTCGTTATAGGCTTGTCGCCCTTCCGACTAGGAAAAAGCCATTCTGTGCCCTCTAGCGTCTTTATATAGGCGTTTAATTCATCATAGATATTAGTTAAATGAATGGTACGAGGTTTTTTTGTTTTTCCCTCTTTAACAGTTATTTTCTTTTTTCCTTTTACGTCACTGATCTTTAGCTTTAATAAATCACTAACACGTAAACCGGTGTTAATGCCTAATAGAAAAAGTATGTAATCACGTTCTGAACAGTGCCGTTTTAGTGACCATTTCATGTCCTCAATTTTTTCTAGCGAACGAATAGGCTGTACATCTTTAATTTCATCTTTTTTGCTTTTCGTTGCTGTCATTTTAACCCCCTCTTTTCAAACCTAGTAAAATCAACGTTTTGAATGTAACATATTTTTTAACTATCACTATAATATCACATTTTTACCGTTTGTCTAGTATTTTAGGGAAAATGAATGTAACTTTTTATGTATTTTGTTACATTCTATTTTTCCATAACCATTCGGAACTAGTCGCAAACTTTTGACAGCCGTCCAGCCTTTCATATTTCCGTTTTAAGGCGGTTATTTTTAAAAGTAATAGGAAAGTAGGGGGGCAGGGTTAAAACGTCTGTATGGGGCGATATGGGGCTTATACGAGGTGTTAGGGTGTTAGTGTGCTTATTAGTAGGCTGTCGCCCTGTCGGCATGCTGTCATAACTCAAGATATATGATAGTAAACCAACAGCAACGTAGCAAAGAGGCTTCCGGCACTACCATAAGTAACTATCACAACACACCACACAGCAACAGCAGGGACAGCAACGACAGCAAGGACAGCGAACCAACAGCGACAGCTTGTCGCCAGCACCTAGCCGCTTGTTATTTTTCTGATAGGTAGCAAGGGTGTATGGGGTTGGGGCTACCCCTTCCGGCAGCGTGTCAGGCCTCTACTAGTTACATATATAGGCGGAAATATCTCGATGGTAAAAAATGTATGTAGCTATAAGCGATTCAGACGCAACGAGATTCCGTTTTACGCACTATTCCCTTATTAGTTCCCTAAAAAATTTTTTTGCGGCAGGCTGGAAAACCTCGATAGGACATAAAAAAATGAGGCTAGGCACTATTTAGCCTAACCCCTCTTTCTTGATATAGTAACTTACCGAACCGGTAGCAATATTTAATTGTCTTGCGATCTGCCGCACCCCTAGCCCTTGTTTAGCTAGTTGAATTATTTCCTGTTTAACACTTTCTGATAGCTTACGTTTAGTACCGGTACTATTTTTATTAGTAGCACCCCTAGAAGTAACGTATTGATTCCTTACGCCGAAACGATCACCATAAGGCATATCGCAAATATGTCGCTGTGATTCCTTCCCTACTAACCATATAGGCTTAGCATAAAATTCCTGTTCGCATTTGCTACAGCGGTGCAAGATAACCGCTTTAGGGTTTATATATCGTTCTACAGTTGTAACTGTTCCGGCGTACTCTTTATTTAGAACCTCTTGATATTCCTTTTCGCTATTCACTACAGCAACCCCCTAGAAGTTAAAAATAAAAAACCCCACTTGTCTTAAATGACAAGCAGGGTATTTATAAGGGCAAATTACGCAAAGCTTCCTAAAGCCCTAGCACGTTCCGCACGTTGTTTTGCGACTTTCTCAAGATGTTCTTGGCGTGCTTTTTCCATTCGTTCCTCGTTCTCTTTTAACTTGTCTAAATGTTGGCGTAAAGCCTCGCCAACAGCTTCACGTTCCACCGGCGAACTTTTTTGTCTGACATAAAAGTCCATGCCATTAGACATCGGCACAATGTTTTCTTTTCTTCTTAATTCCTCGGCCGCCGCACCGTAAGTCATCTGTAGCGGTAAAGGTAATTTTTTAACTTCATCTATAGCTTCCTTGTCACCATGTGCTAGTCGTCTTACGATTTCTTCATTAAGCATAATAACCACCCTTTTTAGTTAAATGTTAAATAAAAAAGAGGCCTCTACCAGCCACGACTGTTACGAATTTCAAGTGATCGTTTTATATATTCGATTTCCTCGTTACTAATACGCAAGCGGTGAATAGCCTTGCGGATCTTCTTTTCGTAGTATTCGCTTAATGCAAGTTTACCTGTTTCTAATTGCGACAAAACAGACTGTGAAACCCCCATTAAATCGGCAAATTCCTTTTGACTGTAGCCTCTAAACTGTCGCAAATATGGCAGCATATCAGCTGTAATTTTCGGCTTGTAAGGTAGCCGCTTCCCTTTTTCTAATTGCACCAGCACCTTTAACACCTCGCTGAATAAAATATTAACTTTAAGGTAAATAAAAAGAAGTGCCACCGTAGGCACTTCTTAAAGCGGTTATTAGCTAATAACCAAAATCCGCAGGGGCTAGGATAGAAAGCCAGCACCTTAACCCCTTCACTTTATAGCTTGCGACAGGCTACAAATTACAGGCAATAATCTATTAACTTTAGGGTAGAAAAAACCGCTTTATTTTAAGCGTTGTCGCCTGTCCATTCTTCAAATTGTCACCGTTTGCCGCCGAATAAACGTGCCCAAAAAGAAGGCTTTTCTTTACGTGTCGCCGCTGTCGCCGCCGCTTCTAATAATGTTTTCTTTTCTTCCTGCATAGCCCTAATTGATTCCATTAGCATTTTGTCACGTTTTTCTATTGATTCCCTTATAAACCTTTCCTGCTGTTCTAACTTCTGTAAAAGTAGCTTGTTAAATTCCATTTGCTGCTGTAGGGCTTGCTTAATTTCCTCTATGTCCTCCGCTGTCGCTAGTGTCGGCGTTGTCTTGTCCTTGTCCTCCGCCTCTTTATCGCCATCAATTATCACAGCAAATTCCTTGCGGAGAAAGGCGTCAACCTGTTCCGTTTCATAACCAGCGTCATAAAGGTTTTTAATTCGCACCAGCACCTTTATAGCTGTGTCCTCGTAACGTCTTGATCTACTACCGCCTTTGTAGGTAAAGAAGTCTGGAAACTTCGCTATGTACCGCCTAATTGTAGTGTCTGGAATGTTTGTTTGTTCTGC
>NZ_JAHZOF010000023.1:0-7247 GCF_019553625.1 Anoxybacillus sp. ST70 | reverse complement strand
CGGTTACATTGACCATTTTTCGAGCGATAACAATATAAAAAGCCGCTTCATTAGCGGCCTACATATCAAAGAAATCACTTGACTTTACATTTCAATCAAACTTTTTTAATGTAATATTTATTTATATCTTTGCAGGAGAGAAAGGAGAAATCGCCAATTAATATTAGCGATATCTAAGATTACAGCGAACGATGAGAACAAGAAATATCAACTATATGAAAATACAACATAATAGCTAGGAGGAGACTATACATGATTTTAGGAATTGGCTTAATTATCATAGGGGTTATCTTATTACCGCTCGGAGTGGTTTCATTAAAAGAAAGTTGGGAGGAAAAAAAGGATTTAAGCTTTAAAAGGAAAATGGTTGTTATCTTCTTAGAGATTTTAGATGTTTTCTCAACACCTATTCTTTCAGCTTGGTTGTTAGGATTGTCACTTCTTATGATTATCGGAGGTTTATCGGTAATTTTGCTAAAAATGTAAAAAGAATATAAAATATAAGCACTATTTACATGGTACTATTTACATATGATAGTATATATAATAATATATTTAATGTATTATATATATTTTGAATATTTATATATATTTGGGGGGGAGAAATTTTATGAGTTCCATTTCCAGTCTTTTACACAAAGCTTTCCCGAACGATCCGAAATTCGTTCAAAAATCCATTGCTAATGGTGCTGCTAAAGGGGCAGCTTGGGGAGCGGCAACTGGTGGAACGATTGAAATGGTCCTAAGTGGAGGTAACAAACAGAAAGTTAAGGTTGGTGCTGCTGCAGGAGCAGTATGGGGAGGTAATATTGGTGCCATAAAGGGCGCTATCTCTGGAGCTATTAGATATGGGATAGGTGTAGCTCTCTTTGGTAAAGCCCATTAATTAACAAAAAGAGGCTGACTCAAAAGGTTGCTGAACCGACCTTGTTGAGGTCAGCCTCTCCTTTCTTTTTTCTCTTTTTGGTTGTTATTGGATATTTGTCAAGAAAAATCGTTTTTATTATTGGAGGTATAGAATTATGATCGAATCTATTATTGTTTGTGAACATACAACAGATGATTTTAAACCAATTAATAAAAAAAGTATCTTTTTTCCAAATGATTTTTCCGTACAAATATTAGTTAAATTATCTTCAGTTAAAAAAGACAGTGAAATTTTATTCCATTGGTATATTAGTAGTGAACCTGATGAACCTATCGCCACTTATTCAATACCTTTAAAAGCTAATTTGAATACGCCAAGATATGCTGTTGGAGGATTACAGATTGCTCACTTACTTAATCAAAAGGAGTTCAATATTTTTCAAAAATGGTTTGTATTAGTTGAATATGAAGGAGTATTTCATAGGGTAGAATTTGAAATAAGACCCCTTAATGTTGGAACCAATAACAACAGTTATTCCCCTATATCTCGTTATTCGTGGAGCGTGTAAAACTCATATATTACAAGTGGTGATGAATTTTGATGAAGATTCATTATAAATCGATCTTAACAATATTATTATTATTCTCAGTCTTGACCATTGGAATCACTTTGAGAATATTAGAGATTCCAATGTATGGATTAAAAAGCATGTCATATTTTCTCGCTTTTTTTATTTCATTATTTGGTTCATTAGTTGCATCGCTTACATCACTATTAACTATTATGGGATATATAGTGAGGCTCATTTTATTTTTGCCACTCATTTTGAAGTAATCGTTTTTTTTGCTAGGAGCTTATACAATCCGTATTTTGCGGATTGTATAAGCTCCTAGAATTATATTTATGCTATATGCCCATGAATTTTTATCCGACTTTTTCTTACAATAGATTGTCAATTTAATAGACAAGTTGTAGAATTTTGATTAAGACAAAATAAAAAGGCTAGACCTCATGAGCAACACCGATTGGTAGATCGGTGCAAGGTCTAACCAACACCCAAAACCATAGACTAATTAGATTATATGTTAAAACGTATCTAATAGCAAGTATTTTTCTTTTTGGTGTGTTTGGTTAAATATGCTCATGAAGTCATAGCCGAAACGAAAGGAGATCTTTAGGGCTATGACTTTTTTTGTTGCTTGCGAGAAGGAATATCAAAAACACCAAACTTTTTCAAGTGTCGATGAAATGAATTGGCATATTGCAGAGATGAAAAAGCGGGTTCATTTTACACCTGCGGAATTACGAATTTTAGATGTCATGGTAAAACATTCATGTAAAGTGATCGGGGCTTGCTGGCTTAAAAAAGAAAACATCATGAAATTAGCTCATGTTGAATCAGAAATCACTTTAAGACGTTTCTTTAAGAAAATGCAAAACCATGGATTCATGAAAATTTACCGTACATATAGAGCAAAAAAAGGCGGTCAATCAAGCAATATTTATGAGTTCCAGAAAGTATTTTCTGAAAATTGTCTAGGCGGTTTGTCTAGGCGTGAAAATGCTGAGAACGCAGACATATCAAAGGATAAAGCAGTAAAAAATAAAACTGAAACTACTATTCTTGAAACTAAAGTAAATAATATTAATAACGTCATTGAAGGTCAAAATGAGCCTATTTTAGATTCATCATTTGTTCCTGGCTTTGTAGATGAAAATTTTGTACGAACAGCGGCTCCATTCTTCAATGCTAAAGAAATATATCACTTCTGGTTGCGTGTATTGATCGCTTACAAAAAATCAAAGCTACAAAGACCTATTGGTGAAGTGATCGGAACAGTAAATAAAGCATTTAAGCATACAGTTTTCATGTACAAGCAGGGCAGAATTGAGAAATCTTTTGAAGGATATTTCTATCGTTTGGTAGAGAGTTATTTATTCACTGAAAGATGTAGAGAACGGCAACATCTTTTATATAACTTCCTTGAAGCGTAAGGCTTGCGACTTTTTAAAATAAACATGTCGCAGGTTTGGGTTTGTATTGTCTTTTTTAAGCGTCCAGGAGCGTCATTTTGGCTTGTCCTTGTGTCGCTAAAGGGTAAGAGTATATGTCGCAGGTTTGGAGCGATTATAGGGCGTTTTCGGTAAAGGATTCTATACGCTTCATATCGAATGTATATCATATGAGGTGAAGCGAAATGAAGGAATACTCTACAAAAGATATAGCGAATATCGTTAGTATAGCGGCTCCTACTGTACGCAAGTATGCCCAAGCACTAGAGAAAGCGGGATATACATTTACAAAGAATGAGCAGGGTTTTCGTATATTCATTGAATCAGATATTGAAATATTCGAGCGTATGAAAGAGATGTCTAGCGATACAGGGATGACAGTAGATCGTATTGCGTCAATGCTTGTAAATCAAAGAAAACAAAAGGAATCCGATACGATACAAAGCAAATCGGAATCCGCTACACTTGTAGAAAATGAAGCTAAAAAAGCGGAAATAAGCGATATAGAGCGTGATTCGATACGATATGAAGCGTTAATGAAGGAAATACAGGAGTTAAAGCAAATTGTGGTGTCGCAACAGAAATATATTGATGAGCGATTATCAAAGATTGAAAAACATTCAGTAGAACGTGACCGTATGTGGATGGAGTATATCCGAGAACAGCAACAAGCTAAACTTGAGACAGCGACAACGACAGAGGACAAGAAAAAGAGAGTTGGCATTTTGAAGCGGTTGTTTTCGTGGGATTAGACTTGCTCCAAAGAGCAGGTCTTTTTTTATTTTTAAAAAGTCGAAAAAAGGTATTGAAAAATTTTACAAGGTTAGCTATTATAATTTCACAATATTCGGTTATTCGGATCTGGTATTTATTTTTTTAATAAATCAGTTTTTTTATGCTTCTATATCATAAAAAAACGAACATTAATAACATGTAAAATAAAAATGTTCGTGTTTTTAGGTGAATTGCCTAGATAATATTTTTAATTGCCTATATAACAAGAAAGGGGGTGATTATTTTCCGAACGAGCAGCGGCAGTTTGGTTGTCAGTGTTGGTGGAGTTTAGGAGATAAAAAATAAATTAAGTAAAGGGGTAATGAGTGTATGAAAAAAAGATACATATGGGATGCACCAAAAGAAAGACAAATACAATATTTGAATTATTTATTTTCGAGAAGGAGCACCACTATTGATAAAAGTAGATACAGAGTAATTAAAAATATTTTTCAAAGTGCTAGTGGCATAAAGTTAGATGATTTAGATACAACAGCCCGAAAACGATTAATAATGAAGCTATTCTATTTCAAGTTTAAAAATTCATGCTCTAATGCAAAGTATGTGAGAGCTGGCAAGAAAAAAGGATATGAAAACGTAAAATTTTTACTTGGTGAATGGAGTGGTATAATCAGAAATCTAAAAAAATATAGACCTGACCTTGTAGAGTTAGGCATTGAGATTTGCAGGAAGTATATAGAAAGTGGGTTTGCTGGAGAATATGCTCCAGTCGTACACCGCATAGGTGGTAAAGGCACTAACTATGAATGGAACAATATAACGATTATTGCTAAAAAAGAGCATGACGAATTGACCAAGAAGGAACGACAAGGGCAAGCAAGCTAATAATTAATACATAACTATTTTACTTTACATATCATACATAACATATCAATTGAGAAGCGGGAGCGTGTGCCGCTTCTCTATATAACATATAGAAATTAATTATAAAATTTTATAATTGTAAACTTTAAAATTAATATTTAAGAGGTGATGACATGTTTGACACTATTCATATGAGCGTGCCATTTAACATTAATTATAATCATGATGATGAAATTATTATTCATGATGACATTTACATTAAATTTAATCCTTCCTGGAATCGTTTATTAATTAATTGTTCCATTCCGAAAGTTTTATATGGCAATAACCTAACAGAAATAAACGAGACAGACATAGAGAAGTTTTTTACAATCGTACATAACCGAATCAAAGAATTATTTCATGTTGAAGTACATAAAGATGATTGGCAGGTACATAGATTAGATTTTAGCAAAAACTTTAAAATGAAGAATCAGAATCAAGTTACACAATATATACATAACTTATCTAAAATCATACTCTCACGTAAAACAACAATTACATACAATAATGAAACGGTCATTTATAAAAATAAATCTCAATCTATTCAGTTTTACGATAAATACAAAGAAATGATGAAACGTAAAGCAGATTATTCTTTACTAGAGCAAGCAAAAAATATTTTACGTTTTGAAATTCAATGCCGAAAAGACATATTGAAACAATATTCATCTAAACGTAAAGCGGTTGATCTTCTCACAAAAGAAATGTATAAATTGATCATGAATGAAACGTTAGAGTTAATCAATAGTAAACTTGAATTGATACAGAATGAATATGAAATCAGTCCAAACTTGTTTGACTTGTTTGGATACTCTAAACTTGAAAAAGTTTTTGCCTTCATGTACTTTCTCGATGAGTTTGGAGAATCGTTTTTAAAACCGATATACAGCAGTAGCTATTACAACAGAAAAAAGATATTAAATGAATTTAAGCAAGCAGTTGAGAAAAAGGAACGAATGAAGTTAAAACTTTAATACATATCTAATTAAATACATAGTACATAGTCGGCAGTCATCATTTAGATGACTGCTTTTTACTTTAGTGAAGTGATAAAGGAACACATGTTCGTTATCGACACGATAGCGATAAAAATAGCTCATTTTCATTCAAAAATGCCGATATATCAACGAAACACGATTGCATTTACGATAGCAAAAAGATGGACTGGAATATATCCAGCCGCTAATATGAAATTTGTCTTAATATTGACGAACACCTATATTTTTTAAAAACGATGGATATTGATACAAATTGACAAACAATTTTCAAAGGTCATTTTAACTAGATTTTTTATCTCTATTTTGTGTCAAAACTCGTATCAAATTCTTATTTACAAAAACGTACATTTTTGATACAATAGAGATAACAAAGCAAGAGAAGGGAATGATATATAATGAAAATCGGTTATGCAAGAGTATCAACCGCTGATCAGTCGTTAGATTTACAAATTGATGCTTTGAAAGCGGCAGGATGTGAAAAGATTTATGAAGAAAAGGCAAGCGGAGCAAAAGATGATCGGCAGGAATTGCAGAAAGCATTAGAGTGCTTAAGAGAAGGTGATACGTTCATTGTCTACAAATTAGACCGTTTGGCACGTTCAACATCTAAACTTATCAATGTATTAAATGAACTAAAAGAAAAAGGCGTTGAGTTTGTATCAATACAAGATAATATTGATACAAGCACAGCGGCAGGCAAAGCATTGTTTGGAATTTTAGCGGTGTTTGCAGAGTTTGAACGTGATATTATTCGTGAACGTACAAAAGCAGGGCTTGAATCAGCAAGAGCAAGAGGGCGAAAAGGTGGCAGACCGAAAACAGATAAGCGAAAAATTGAAAAAGCATTAAAGTTATATGATAGTCAAACAATGAGCGTATCAGAAATCGAAAACATGACAGGTGTTTCGAGAGCTACACTATACAGAGTGCTTAAAGAACGTAAACAAAAGCTACCCATTCAATAAATAAAAAATAAAACAATAGGAGCGATAAAACATGAGCGATATTCTTGACCAGTTAGAAGTTATTGATGGCTATTTTGATGACAACGTTTTTTACATGCGTGGCATTGGTGGCTATGCAATCGAAGGCAGATACAAAGCAAAGGGGTTGCGTTCATTAGCAAGATTGATTGATGAAAACGAGCCTTTTTCGTTCATTGTCGATAAAGAAACGATAGTACATGTTCCAGTTGAACTAAATAAGCGAATCAAGCAAGAATTGAATATGATTGCCGATGAACTAGACACGATTTAACGTGTCTTTTTTCTTTGCTTTCGAGCAAACTTTCATTTTAAAGCCCATATGAGCCGATAGAGCGATTTTAGCCGTTTTGAATGATTTACTATTTAAATTAAAAAATAAACGCATTAGAAGGCAAAATTTACGTTGAGCAGCGGTGGCTAATACAATAGTACGCTAAACAGTATCCCTTTGACTTTTTTCAATATTTATTTAGAAAAAATTCAGCGGAGAATTGATAATATGATCGGACAAGAGCGGCCAATATAAAACAGTAATTTTATTGTGAGAGTATAGGGGGGTAATAAAAATCAATCAAAAATTTTTCGTTTGTCTGTACAGTTGGAGCACAGTGAGTCGGTTACATTGACCATTTTTCGAGCGATAACAATATAAAAAGCCGCTTCATTAGCGGCCTACATATCAAAGAAATCACTTGACTTTACATTTCAATCAAACTTTTTTAATGTAATATTTATTTATAT
>NZ_JAHZOF010000022.1:0-8602 GCF_019553625.1 Anoxybacillus sp. ST70 | reverse complement strand
GTTGAATCTCTTCATCCGAAACAAGTTTTTGCATCAAATTCGGGAGTGTGGTATGCTTGTTCATAGAGAGCACCTCCTGGGTTTGTTTGTGTCGCTACTCACATTCTACAGGAAAGGTGCTCTTTTTCTATACCCTTTGGATTTTATTGGATAATCAACACGCCTGGTATTCTTTAAGGCTTTTGACTAAATGCTCACTAATCGGATTGTATTGTGCTTTTCTATTTTTCGTTGTCGTTAATACCACCATTCCATTTTCTAAATCAATATCTCCGACTTTTAGGTTAAGGACTGTATTAAGCCTGTTGCCTGTCTCTAAAAGATAATTGACCAATACCCAATTTCGATGCTCTACAAAGCCACATTCCTTCAAATTCGGCTTTTTGATTAGCTTTTTAACCTCTGTGTATGGCTCTTTTTGCTGTTTATCGGCTTTAATAAGGTTAATCTCAAATTTAATTAAATAATTTTCCCTCATAGCAAAGTAAAGAAATGCCCTCGTTGCCCTCAAATATGTGTTAATCGTCGTATCCTTTAATCCTTTATTTTTGAGCCACATAATAAACTTGTCGATGTGTCTTTTCTCAATTTCCCTAACATACTTAATCGCCATTTCCTCCATAAAGCGAAAAAAATGGACTAGATTTTGCTCATAAAAACGGATTGTCATTTCAGATAAGTTTTTTACTCTGTTTTCTAGCTGAAAATCTTCGTACAGTTCTCGCAAAGTTTTTTCTAATTCCGCCCTTCTCAAAGTCCGTACTTTTGCCAACTTACTTCCTCCCCTTTAAGATTAACATAATCCTAAAGGTGTCCAATAAAGCGATGGACGTGTCATCTTGTTGTCCACACGATTAACCTTTTACTTTAGCACGCTAAAAAACAAAAAAGCCAATGCCCTGAATTGCTCAAAGCATTGGCTTTACAAGCTTTTGGTTATGTATGATGCCGATGGTGGGAGTCGAACCCACACGGGGGGCTACCCCACACGATTTTGAGTCGATTATGAAACCGTGCATTCCTCTCAATTAAAGCAAACCCAGATGCAACAAGGGGTTCTTTCATTTCCTCATTTTTTGGTTCATTATTACCGAATACGACTCGAACCTTCGTGCTGTTTGGGGATATTATATAAATTATCTCATTTTTGGTCAATACTTTTTTCTTGCTTTTTTTCTGCATTATTAAAATTCATAAATTTTTCTGCACTGAGATAATTAACTAAAAGGTTTTGAAGTACAAAATCTCAAATAACAACATAAAACAATCATCATTTCATTGACCATTTAGCATAAGATTGAACACACACTAAGCAAAGACGCTTGGATAATTTTTTAAAAACCAAACGTTTTCTTTTTGTCACTCAACTATTGCCAACCGTTCGTAAAATTAATGGAATGTTCAACTATGTTACATAACCTTATTAAAATACTGGAAAGAGAAATTTTCAGTATAGACCTCCATGTCGTGCTTACGGCACCAGCAAATGATGAAAATACTAATTTTCGGGATAGTTTAAATAAGAAAAGAATAAAAAGTTTTCGAAAGATAAATTTTACCTATCACTTTTTTTAAATCTTCGGCTTTGTTAAATTTCAGTGTTGATTTTTATACCACAGAAAAAGACCGAAATAAATCGGTCTTTTTTGTATGCCTTGTTCAACTATCGCCACCTTTAGCTTAAACAACTATAAATATTCTAGCAAATGATTTTTATACATTTCTAATGCATCTGTATGTTCTTCTAAAACAGCAATTGTTTTTGGATGTGGCTTCGCATAAATTATTGGGTAATCTCTTTCATCAAATTCTTTTTGAGGAGTAAAAGCTAACTTTTCTTCGTCAATTGAAAATTGAGCATCAATTCCCTTTTTATTACCACGAGCATCTAATCGAATCCATTTATTAAGTGTTTTCAGAAAAATTGCATTTAGAGCATGAATACAATAACCTTTTTCTGGCGTATCAAACAACATCAATCGTTGATAACAAAAACCAGTTGGTATCCCCTGCGAACGTAGTAGTGCAGCTAATAAATTTGATTTTGCATAACAAATTCCTTCTTTATAGTAAAGAACCTCAGAAGCTTTACATGTAACTCTTGTGCTTTGTATATCCCACGAATGAGAAATCTCATCTCTTACAAATTCAAATGCTATTTTAGCCTTTTCCATTTCTGACTGTCCTTCATGAAACAATTTATTCATTTTTTTCTGAATTAAATAATGAGAAAAATTTACAACATCCAATTCTTCCAGATAATCCATTAAATTAGTGGACTCAGGAATTAGTTCCACTTTAGTTCCCCCTTATCAAATATGATTTTACATAATTATACAAATGTTTAAATAAAAGGATCTTCACCACAAGTTGTACTTGATCATTTAAGATAGGTGTGCATAGAGAAAATAGAGGGTACAAAAAATGCGAATTTTCCTGTATGGTAAAGGTGACCAAACCAAACCATTGGAGGAAAATTCGCATGTACTCTCAGTTTATCAAAGAACTCATCGATTTACCAGATGTTTTGATTCAAAAGGTACGAAAAGAAGAAGAACGTTGGATTTTCGAACTTTCTCTTCCCGAACAATGCCCGTTATGTCCTGTCTGCTTGAAGCGCACGATCAAAATGACATGCAAAAAGAAGCAATGGATGCATGGCTATGCTCAGCGAATCGGAATTTTTTGGATTGAACTTCCTGTAGAGCGCAGACGTTGTGGTACGTGTGGCATGACATTCAGCACGTCTTATCCAGCCATCTCTCCTCGAAGTGTGGCGACGGATGCTTTTCAGCAATGGGGCGCGCAATCTTGCATCGGAACATCCATTCTGGCAGTGGCTCGGATGCTCAAGCTTCCTTACACGACGGTGGAACGTTGGTTTTATACTCATGCTCCTTCCTTCCTATCAAATGACATCCAACCAAAGGCGGTTTGTGTCGATGAGTTCGCTTTTCGAAAAGGGCATGACTACGGAGTGGCGATCATGGATGCCGAAACGGGAGAAGTGTATGCCATTGAAGCAGGAAAGAACGAGGAAGCCATTGGACGTGCGTTGGCTCATGTGTCTCGTTCTGTTCAGGTTGTCGTGAGCGATTTAACTCCAGCGATGAAAAAAGCGATTCAAAGAGTTTGCCCAGAGGCGACACATGTGGTCGATTATTTCCATGTCATTCAGCTGTTTACAGATGCTTTAGAGCGTTGTCGCAAATATGTAGACAAAGGAGGCAAGAAACACGGAAATGTTCGTTACGTTTGTCGTTTATTGAGCCAATGTCCAGAGAAGCTGATGGAGGAAGAACGTCAAATGGTACGAGAATGGTGTAATGAAAGCGATTACTTAAAGTCTGTCTACCAATCGCTCCAACATTTTCGCTATGTGTCCAAAAGCAAAGACGTGCAACAGGCGAAACGACGTTTGGAGGTTTGGATTCATCGGTATTCGTTTTGTCCTTGTTCGGTTGTGCGTGCCATCGCAAAATCACTCGTCAAACGAACAGACGAAATCATATCGTGCATGTTATCGCCTTATTCGAATGGGAAAATGGAGGGAACGAATAACAAGATCAAGCTGATTAAACGTCGAGGATACGGATACAGAAATATCCAACGTTTTGCATTGTGGGGTTGGTTAGAAACAGCTAACATACTTTAATGGCTGGTGCAAGTACATCTTTTGGTGATGAACCGAAATTTTTCCATTTTTCCTTTTATGTAGCAACAATCTTTTAGAAAAGAGCATTAATTTAACATTAGGGGGCAGGAAAAAATGGCATCAGACAAACTTAATAATAAAAATTTGAATCAAAATTTTAAGGTTAAGGGAATTTGGTGGATTCCTTCAAAAGAAAATAAACAAGAAATCGCTGGGGAACTTATTTATGAAAATGGACGCATCACTCTTGAGTTATTCGGTTCATTTGAGGAAGACATTTTTTTAGAGCATAAACATAACGAAGTGATTTTTGGATTTACAAGTCAAGGAGACAAAATAACATTGCTGGACACCTTTCAAATACGCTCGAAAATGAGTTTTCCTGGTTTTCCTACAACAGCTTACACTGCCAATATGATGCTAACAGGATTTCATTTGTCTTCTATACATTCGCCTGAAATACATTCAGTTGCCTTTAATATTACTCATTTATCTGAATGGTTGTCTATTGCTCCATTTGAAATCTCTGAAATCATGAACGAGGATAATATTTTACAGCAACTTAATGTTCGATATAGATTTCCTGAAGTGTTTTCTTTTACCTGCAATATTAATGGACAACAAACTACCGTACAGTCTGCTTACTTTATAAACACATCTGGAGATGGAATAGACAAATTTAATATGAATCATTCAAGTTACCTTAAAATCACACCAGAAAGTAACAAATCAATAAATTGGTTTCGCAGAACCATCTTCGAAATTAAAAGCCTGTTAACGCTTTTAACTGGACACAGCCTATTATTTAATAAAATAATGGTTTATGGAAACACCAAGAAAATAGATTCAGAAGAGATTAGAGAAAAAGGACTGTTATTCGTTAGACAGTTTAAACCATCAATCACAAGGGAATTACAGAGTTATGATTTACTAATTACCTATAAGGATTTGCAAGAAAAATTTCAAAGTGTTTTTTCTAAATGGTTTGAACTTAAAGAAGAACTCCATCCCATATATAATTTAGTAGTCAGTAATTTTTATCGTGACCCATATTTAGAAACTGATTTTCTTAATCTTATGCATTCGATAGAAGGATTTCACCGAATTCGGTATGGAGGAACATATGTGGAACAAGAAGAATATGAAATTTATCTAAAAAAAATCAATGAAATAATTGATATTCAAAAATTAAATAACGACCTTAAACAAAGACTAAAAGGTATGTTAGTATACGGAAACGAATTTTCATTGCGAAAACGGATAAAAGATTTATTTAGTAAAATGGATGAAGAAACTATTAAGATTCTGATTGGGAATAACGAAAAGCCTAATGCATTTATCGACAAAATTGTAAATACCCGAAATCATTTGACACATCCTAATAAGGGAAATACATCAAATCTAATACAGACAGATGAACTTTTCCGAATTAACCATCAGTTAAAGTGTCTTGCTATGATTTTATTATTAACTACATTAGGTGTTCCTGAAAAAACGATTGCTCAGAAATTAAAGGAAAATCGCTTTTATAACCGTTTATTACCATAACAAAAAAGGTGGCAAGTATTCTGTTTTCGGCTGTAAAATGAAAAATGGCATACAAAATGACGTGCAAACTGACAGCAGTTTCAGTTTTGACACGTCATTTTTATAGCTGGATTTATCTAAATCTTTATTAGAAATGACATTATTTTTGGCATGAGGATATTTATCCAATGGCTCTGTTATCTCTTGTCAATAAGAAGTGCAAAAGCAAGCAAACATATTAAACATGACTAATATGTGCTTACCTTTATTTTTTAAGGATTTTTAGATTTCAGGTCTTGATAAGACAATAAACCACTTTTTTATTCTAAAATAAAGTTATAGAACAACTTTCTACTATAAAATGTGAATACTACAAATTATTTGAATAAGCTATTTATCGGACTAAATTTTGCATGCCCTTGCTGAACCTCGTTGCTGAAAAGATTTACATACACTTTTGTCATTTCCAATGACGTATGCCCCAGTATTGCCTGTAATTGAAATGCATTTGCCCCATTTAACACACATAATTTAGCAAAAGTATGGCGAAACGTATGTGGGGAACAGCGAACGTTCTTGATTCCTGCCTTTTTCCCATACTCTTTAATTCTGTCCTGTACTTGCTTTTTGCTGAGTGGCGTATCGTCACGGGTAATAAATAAATAAATAATCAGTATCCACACTCCCTCTAACAGCTATATATTTTTTCAACTGATTAATCATTTTATCTTGAATAGGAACAAAACGTTCGAAGCCCCCTTTTGTGTTTCGAATGCGGATGACTTTTTGCCCCCAAATGATATCCGTTGTTTTTATACTTACTAATTCATTTACTCGAACTCCCGTTTCCAACAGCAACATCATAATCGTATAATCCCTTAAACCTACAAACGTGCGAAGGTCGCATGCTTTAAATAACGCCTTTATCTGCTGGTTGTCAAACGTTTCTACAATCCTTTTTCTATCCCTCAGCAATTTGATGTCTTTCATCGGATTGCTTTTTATGAGATTCCGTCCTTCCAAAAAGTTAAAAAACGCCCTCATGGCTCGCAAACGGGAATTGATACTGACTGTCTTAAGACCTTTTTCTTTCATGTACATAATGACATTTCGCTTAATGGTTTCCCCTGTCCATTCACTTACACGTAATTCGATTTCTTGCTCTTTCAGCAGTTTTACAAATGCGTTTAACTCACTGCGATAATATTTAATCGTATGTTCCCGCAAATTTCTTAGTTCGCAATCCTCAATAAATATCTCTAACAATTCCTCAAATGTGTATTCAATTTCTGTGTTGTCGTCAGATATTAGCAACAACTCCTCACGACTCAACTCTCCTCTTCTTCCTCTCTTGCTCTTTCTCTGCAATTCTCTCTCATTTTCTATTCTTTTCACTTTCCATTTCACCTTACCGAACACGATTGTAAGCACACGATTTTCTTTTCTCGAATCGTAATTCGGTAAATAAAAAACAAGGGATTTCACATACGTGAAACCCCTTGTCCCTAAAGCCTTTCTCCTATTTTCGATGCCGATGGTGGGAGTCGAACCCACACGGGGGGCTACCCCACACGATTTTGAGTCGTGCGCGTCTGCCAGTTCCGCCACATCGGCATGAAACAATTAAATTGTATCATGCAAACTTATTTTGTCAAGCTTTTTCAGTGCCGAGGGCCGGACTCGAACCGGCACGGTAGTCACCTACCGCAGGATTTTAAGTCCTGTGCGTCTGCCAATTCCGCCACCCCGGCGCATAAAAAAATGGAGGCGGCAACCGGATTCGAACCGGTGGTAAAGGTTTTGCAGACCTCTGCCTTACCACTTGGCTATGCCGCCATAAAACGAAGAGCGGAAGACGGGACTCGAACCCGCGACCCCCACCTTGGCAAGGTGGTGTTCTACCACTGAACTACTTCCGCATATATGGCTGGGGTAGCTGGATTCGAACCAACGCATCACGGAGTCAAAGTCCGTTGCCTTACCGCTTGGCTACACCCCAACGTTTTAAAAGGTATATGGGGCGACTAGTGGGAATCGAACCCACGAATGCCAGAGCCACAATCTGGTGCGTTAACCACTTCGCCATAGCCGCCACGTTTTTGGCAGGGGCAGTAGGAATCGAACCCACACCGGAGGTTTTGGAGACCTCTGTTCTACCATTAAACTATGCCCCTAAAATGGTGGAGGGGGACGGATTCGAACCGCCGAACCCAAAGGGAGCGGATTTACAGTCCGCCGCGTTTAGCCACTTCGCTACCCCTCCGCGATGGTGCCGGCTGCAGGACTTGAACCCGCAACCTACTGATTACAAGTCAGTTGCTCTACCAATTGAGCTAAGCCGGCACAATTATGAAGAAAACTAAGTCGACATCATTCAAAATGGTGGCTCGGGACGGAATCGAACCGCCGACACAAGGATTTTCAGTCCTTTGCTCTACCGACTGAGCTACCGAGCCGTACATGGCGGTCCCGACGGGACTCGAACCCGCGATCTCCTGCGTGACAGGCAGGCATGTTAACCACTACACTACGGGACCAATATTGGTTGCGGGGGCAGGATTTGAACCTGCGACCTTCGGGTTATGAGCCCGACGAGCTACCTGGCTGCTCCACCCCGCGACGATGAAATAAAAAACTATTCAACGAAACAAAATACATCAAGAAACTTTATACACATGGTGGAGGATGACGGGATCGAACCGCCGACCCCTTGCTTGTAAGGCAAGTGCTCTCCCAGCTGAGCTAATCCTCCAAAAGATGACCCGTACGGGATTCGAACCCGTGTTACCGCCGTGAAAGGGCGGTGTCTTAACCGCTTGACCAACGGGCCATATATCATTTCCTAAGTGGCTGGCGGAGAGCAAGGGATTCGAACCCTTGAGACGCTCATCACGTCTACACGATTTCCAATCGTGCTCCTTCGACCACTCGGACAGCTCTCCGTAAATGGCTCCGCAGGTAGGATTCGAACCTACGACCGCTCGGTTAACAGCCGAGTGCTCTACCACTGAGCTACTGCGGAATAATCGTAAAAGTGATTTATGCATTACCTTGCCCGGCAACGTCCTACTCTCGCAGGCGGTGTCCCGCCAACTACCATCGGCGCTGGAGAGCTTAACTTCCGTGTTCGGGATGGGAACGGGTGTGACCTCTCCGCTATCGCCACCGAGCAAACATGCTTTAGACAAATGTTATTATAAAGGAATATTTTTTGTTGTCAAGCATTTTTTATTCCTTCAAAACTAGATAACAGGGGTTCAGATGTTTTCTTGACTACGTCAAGAACCGTTCTCCGCTTTTCTTGTGTGTTTAGTTAAGTCCTCGATCGATTAGTATCCGTCAGCTGCACGTGTCGCCACGCTTCCACCTCGGACCTATCTACCTTGTCATCTTCAAGGGATCTTACTCGCTTGACGCGAT
>NZ_JAHZOF010000021.1:0-13236 GCF_019553625.1 Anoxybacillus sp. ST70 | reverse complement strand
GAATCGTCCGCTCGACTTGCATGTATTAGGCACGCCGCCAGCGTTCGTCCTGAGCCAGGATCAAACTCTCCATAGAAAAGTTATCCTTAGCTTTTACGCTGCTGTTTTGTTCAGTTTTCAAAGAACAACAAAGACATTTTCTATAATACTAGATCAACAACTCTTTGTCAACATGTTTTTTCATTTTGACAACGACATGTATTAATATATCACGGACATCTATATTCGTCAACAAAAAAATAAACGGATATGTCCGTTCATGAAATGACATATTGTTGAATGAAAATGAGTGCTAAAACACCTGGAATACCTAGAAAACCTGTCACGGTTACTGTAAACAAATTAATAGGCAAATGGATACCTGATACATCTCCGACAACATTAATTAAAAAAATAAATAAAGCTCCGATGACAAGACGAGCAATTCCTTCACCAATTAACCGAGTCAAACGTATCGGAATACCAATAAGCAAAATAATAACAATGAGACTGACGATCGACACAATGACAACTGTTTCATTCATATTTTTCTCTCCCTCAATCTTTTTTATTTTTAATATATGTTCACCTCACTTCTGTATGACAAGCCTATATAAAAAGGGAAGAGGTATCATCCCTTCCCAATCGATACTTTTCGTTTTTTAGCTTCTCGGAGAAGAAATAAATACTTAGCTTCAGCAATTTTTAAATCAAATATGACCTTTTCAGAAGGCTCAACACTTTTTTCTATTAATTGTTTCTTATCCATCCACTCATCCCGATAATGTTGTAATCGTTCAATCAGTTGGTCGTTAAATTGTTTGCGCAGCCACCCTTTTCTTTTCCAAAACACTATAGTTCCCTTCTTCCTTCCAGAGCTTTAGATAATGTCACCTCATCGGCGTATTCTAGATCACCACCAACGGGCAATCCGTGGGCAATGCGCGTAATTTTAACACCTGTTGGCTTTAATAGCCGGGAAATATACATCGCTGTCGCTTCCCCTTCAATATTCGGGTTCGTGGCCAAAATCACTTCTTGAACCGTTTCATCTTGAAGACGTCTAAGCAATTCAGCAATTTTAATATCTTCAGGACCAATTCCTTCCATAGGGGAAATCGCTCCATGTAACACATGATACAACCCATTATATTCTTTCATTTTTTCCATAGCAATCACGTCTTTCGGGTCTTGAACAACACAAATGATCGAGCGATCTCGCTTGTCGTCCTCACAAATATAACAAGGATCTTTATCGGTAATATGGCCACACGATGAACAATACGTTAAATTTCTTTTTGCATTTACAAGCGCTTTTGCAAAATCTAATACTACATCTTCTTTCATATTTAACACAAAAAACGCCAGACGGACGGCCGTCTTCGGCCCGATGCCTGGCAATTTCATGAAGCTGTCGATTAATTTCGATATCGGCTCTGGGTAGTACATAATAGCCTCCTAGAATAATCCTGGTATATTCAATCCTTTTGTAAACTGTCCCATTGTTTGTGCAGTTAACTCATCAACCTTTTTTAACGCATCATTCGTTGCAGCGAGCACTAAATCTTGCAACATATCGATATCTTCTGGATCAACAACCTCCTCTTTAATTTTCACTTCTAAAATTTGTTTATGACCATTGGCAATAACGGTAACCATTCCACCGCCTGCTGTTCCTTCAACTGTTTTTTCTGCTAATTCTGCTTGTGCTTTCTCCATATCTTTTTGCATTTTTTGCATTTGCTTCATCATTTTTTGCATATTTCCCATTCCACGCATCATTTTCATCATTCCTCCATTATTCTTTAATTTCAATTAAGTTTTCACCAAACCACTTTTTCGCTTCTGAAATGAATGGATCTTCTTGTTCATGTTGTTCATCCCCATTTGTTTGTTGGCGAATAAACTGCTCTCGAATTTGAAGCCATTCACTTTCAGGAACAGGAATCGTATCAAGTTTCTTTCCCGTTAACTCAAATAATACGTGCTCTAAATTATCTTTAACATAGTTACTATTATCAGCAACCATCTTACAATGAATTTCATATTTAAATTTTAACACAAAAGCTGCGCCACTTGCTGCTACAGGTTCACTCTCTTGTAATAATGCCGCATGTGACACTTTATTTTGCTTTTTTAACGTCTCAAGCACATGTGGCCAATTTCCTTTAATAAGAGATAAATGCTGATGTGTTGCTTGGCGAAGCACTTCATGAATGCGCCCCACCGGTATTTTATAGTCTGTCCGAATACTTTTCCCTGTTTTTTTCACCGATTCACTTGTTTCTGAAGCAGAGGGCTTTACACCTGTCTCTTGTAGCCTTGCTAATTGTTCTTCTAACTGTTTCACCTTCTCTTCTAAGGCCGGAGAAATCGAAGTTTTGATTACTCGTTCCTCCTCATAACAAAGCTTCACAATCGCAACTTCCATATGCACGCGCGGATGGTTCGTTAGGCGCATATCTTGTTGACTTTTACTTAACAAATCGATCGCTTCATATATAAGCGATGTTGGAATCATGTCAGAAAGCTCACGAAATCGTTCATCAACGAGCACACGATGCGTCACATCCTCTAGTTGAGGTGCCGCTTTATATAAAAGCATATCCCGATAATAGTAAATTAAATCTTCGACAAGACGATTCGGGTCTTTCCCTTGTTCCATTAAATGTTGAAAAAGACGCAACGCCTCAACGGTCTTTTTTTCGTATATCGCGTAAATTAAATCTGCAATTTTTCGTTGTGAAACTGCACCTGTAACCGCTAACACATCTTCCAGTAACACACGATTGTCACTAAAAGAAATGGCTTGATCGAGCAAACTTAACGCATCACGCATCCCACCATCAGCAGCACGTGCAATCGCAAATAGTGCCTCTTCCTCTACGTCTATACCTTCTTCTGCAACAACCGTTTTTAACCGAGAGACAATTGACTTTAACTCAATGCGTCGAAAATCAAATCGTTGACATCGCGAAACGATTGTTAAAGGAATTTTATGTGGTTCTGTTGTCGCTAAAATGAAAATCACATGTTTCGGAGGCTCTTCCAACGTTTTTAATAACGCATTAAACGCCCCGATGGATAACATATGCACTTCATCAATAATATACACTTTATACGGTGCCGACGTTGGGGCAAATTTCACCTTCTCCCGAATGTCGCGAATTTCATCCACTCCGTTATTTGATGCTGCGTCAATCTCTAACACATCAGAAATCGAACCGTTCGTAATGCCTAAACAAGTCGGACATTCGTTGCATGGCTCTGCTGTTGGACGATGCTCGCAGTTTACCGCTTTAGCAAAAATTTTAGCTATACTCGTTTTCCCTGTCCCACGTGGACCTGAAAATAAATATGCATGTGAAATCTTTTGTTGAAGCAGGGCATTTTGCAACGTTTTTGTCACGTGTTCTTGACCGACTACATCCTTAAAACTTTGCGGTCGAAAAACACGATATAAAGCTTTATAACTCACGAAACTGCCCTCCTCTTTGCTCATATCCCATTCATTATATCATTAAAAAACATATGAAAAAAGCACTTGCCTTTTGAGCAAGTGCTTGTGTGCAGAAATATGTAAATTGCCGTGCACCTTCTGTCGACTAGCTGCCATAGACGTTACTAGAGTAGTTAGCTCAGTTCAGGCACCCCTGCGGCACATGGGAGCGTCCGCTTACTGCTGCTTCCTTCCGGACCTGACAGGGTTCACGGATTCCCATTGCGCAGGACCCAAACGTCAACACCACTTACTCTAGGCAGACTCTACAGCAAACTAGCCTAAAGAAGGAATTCAGCCTCGCTAGAGCGGATTGCGAGTACAGGGCACCGCTACCTCCCCGCTTAGCACGGCAATGCGTTATCGCTAACGCAAGTATAAGTATATCTCTTTTTCATATAAATTGCAATGACTACACAATGGAATTTAATTGGAATTCGCTCTATTTTTTTCTTCCTTTTTTTTGTTGACGTAAACGTCGAAAAAATTCGCTCAGCATTCCACCACATTGTTCAGCTAATACTCCGCTAACAACTTCCGCTTGATGATTAAAGCGTGGCTCTTGCAATAAATTCATTAATGTTCCCGCACATCCTCCTTTCGGATCGCTCGCCCCAAACACAACCCGCTTGATGCGGGAAAGAACAATCGCTCCAGCACACATCGCACAAGGTTCTAACGTCACATACAGCGTTGCTTCTTCTAATCGCCACGTACCTAGTTTTCGACACGCTTCATCGATAGCTAAAAGCTCCGCATGTGCAATTGATCGTTGATCTCGTTCACGCAAATTGTGAGCTCGCGCAATCACTTCATCGTTGTATACAACAACTGCACCAATTGGCACTTCTCCGATATTCTCCGCCTTTTTTGCTTCTTCAATAGCTAAATGCATGTAATACTCATCATTTCTCATTTTTGAGACTCCCGTACTTTTATCATCTATAAAGTATATCAAAATAAAAAAGCAACATACAGACTAATCGTTTTATGTTAAAATAAATTTTGTCTGTCTACACAGACGGTTTCACCTGAAGGAGGTTACACAATGTCCCACGTGCCCTTTATTACTGTTGAAGGTCCAATCGGTGTTGGAAAAACATCATTAGCAAAGGTCATTTCAGACTATTTTCAATATGAATTGTTAAAAGAAATTGTTGATGAGAATCCTTTTTTAGGTAAATTTTATGAAAACATCGAAGAGTGGAGCTTCCAAACGGAGATGTTTTTTCTATGCAATCGTTACAAACAGCTAGAAGATGTCGAAAAAAAGTTTTTAAGCAATGGGAAACCGGTTGTAGCTGACTATCATATTTTCAAAAACTTAATCTTTGCTAGACAAACGTTAAAGGGAAAACAATACGAAAAATATGTGCAAATTTATGACATTTTAACAAACGACATGCCAAAACCAAATGTCGTCATTTATTTGCATGCTTCATTACACACGTTGCTCAAACGTATCGCGATGCGAGGTCGTGAATTTGAAAAAAATATTGATCCGAACTATTTGCAACAATTATCACATGCTTACGAACAAGCAATGGAGCAATTTGAACAAGCTCACCCTCACATTCCTGTATTACGGTTTAACGGAGATGAGCTCGATTTCGTTCATCGTGACCAAGACCGATTTTTCATTTTAAACGAACTGCAATCTGTTCTTAAAAGGAGCTTAGAACAATGAATTTACGAGAAAAATATCATATTCCAAGCGATGCTGTTATTACCATTGCCGGAACGGTTGGTGTAGGAAAATCAACGATGACAAAAGCGTTAGCTGATGCACTTCAATTCCGCACCTCTTTTGAAAAGGTAGACACAAACCCTTATTTAGATAAATTTTATGCTGATTTTAAACGTTGGAGTTTCCATCTTCAAATTTATTTTCTTGCAGAACGATTTAAAGAACAAAAACGTATTTTCGAATATGGCGGAGGATTTGTTCAAGATCGATCCATTTACGAGGATACTGGGATTTTTGCAAAAATGCATTTTGAAAAAGGGACGATGTCAAAAGTCGACTATGAAACATATACAAGTTTATTTGAAGCGATGGTCATGACACCTTATTTCCCACACCCTGATTTACTTATTTACTTAGAAGGAAGTTTCGAGGAAATCATTAAACGCATTCGTGAACGCGGTCGCCCAATGGAACAACAAACACCAATTGAATATTGGAAAGAAATGTACGAAAGATATGAAAGATGGATCAACAGTTTTAATGCTTGTCCTGTTTTGCGCATTAACATTAATGAATACGATATTATTCGCGATGCCCAATCGATTGAGCCGATCGTCGCAAAAATTGGTTACATGATTGAACAATATCGCAAATTAAAAAAATAAGGATGCCCTCGCTTCATTTCGGGCATCCTTTCGTTTTGCCTATATAAAACAAAAATTCGTTACATATCGTAACGAATTATTCAATAAACAATCTCCATTTTATGCGCTGTGGTTTTGTGAACATTCGAATGGTGGCGGAGGAGGAGGGATTCGAACCCCCGCGCGCCTTTCGACGCCTCTCGGTTTTCAAGACCGACCCCTTCAGCCAGACTTGGGTACTCCTCCGTATCGACATGTATTAATTTATCATAATCATTATCCTATGTCAACACTTTTTATGAAAAAAGGGGAGGGCATTCTCCCCTTATGCAATGACTTCTTTTCCTCCCATGTATGGGCGAAGCACTTCCGGAATAACGACAGTTCCATCTTCTTGTTGATAATTTTCCAAAATCGCTGCAACTGTTCGTCCAATTGCTAAACCAGATCCATTTAACGTATGCACATGTTCTGGCTTTGCTTTTGGGTCTCGACGGAAACGAATGTTTGCACGGCGAGCTTGGAATGCTTCAAAATTGCTGCAAGAAGAAATTTCTCGATACGTACCATAGCTTGGCAACCATACTTCAATGTCATATTTTTTCGCTGCAGTAAAGCCTAGATCAGCTGTACACATACTCATCACACGATACGGCAAACCTAATAATTGTAAAATACGTTCCGCATCATTTGTTAACTTTTCGAGTTCTTCATAAGAATCTTCCGGTTTTACAAATTTGACAAGCTCTACCTTGTTAAACTGATGCTGACGAATTAATCCGCGCGTATCTCTTCCTGCCGATCCCGCTTCTGAACGGAAACATGCGCTATAAGCAGCATATTTAATTGGCAAATCGTCCGCTGATAAAATTTCATCGCGATGTAAGTTAGTCACAGGAACTTCTGCTGTTGGAATTAAAAAGTAATCTTCACTCTCGATCCGGAACGCATCTTCCTCAAACTTCGGAAGCTGCCCTGTTCCTGTCATGCTTGCTCGATTCACAATGTACGGTGGTAAAACTTCTTCATATCCGTGCTGTTCAACATGTACGTCTAACATAAAGTTAATTAACGCACGTTCCAATCGTGCTCCAAGGCCTTTATAAAACACAAATCGACTTCCTGTTACTTTTGCTGCGCGTTCAAAATCTAAAATTCCAAGCCGATCCGCAATTTCCCAATGTGGTTTCGGTTCAAAAGAAAATGAACGTGGCTCTCCCCATTTACGAATTTCTACATTGTCATCTTCTGATTCGCCAATCGGCACAGAGTCATGCGGAACGTTTGGAATTGACAAAAGCAACGTCTCAAGCTGTTGTTCCACTTCTCGTAATTCATCATCAAGCACTTTAATACGATCGCCAACTTCACGCATTTCAGCAATCAGATGGTCTGCGTCTTTTTTCTCACGCTTTAAGATGGCAATTTGTTGTGACACATCGTTGCGCTTATTTTTCAATTCCTCCGCTTGTGCAATTAATTCACGGCGACGACGATCGAGCTGCTCGAATTGTTCAAAATCCGTTAAGTCCTCGCCACGATGCTGGAGTTTTTGTTTTACTTCCTCAAAATTGGCACGTAAAAATTTTAAGTCTAACATCATCATTCCTCCTTTTTGATTTATGAAATAAAAAACTCCCGTCCCAAAAGAAAGGGACGAGAGTATTCCCGCGTTGCCACCCTAGTTGAAGACGTGTGTCTTCCACTCGAGACATGTAACGGTTCTCACCGGAAATGCCTACTAACTTCACGCGTTCAGCATTTCGCTCCAGGATGGATTCACAAGTCATTCCTGCCGATTCACACCAGCCATCGGCTCTCTGAAAGGAAGAGGGCTTGTTACTAGTTCCTGTCATCGCTTTTTCTTTATATCATTTTCTTGGAAATAATGTACTATAAGTTTAAACAAAATGCAACCTGTTTATTCTTTCGCTTCTTTAACCATGTTTATAAAATATTGTGTCATGCGATGATCGTCCGTTAATTCTGGATGGAACGAACATCCTAAAAATTGTCCTTGTCTTGCCGCGACAATACGGTCCTCATATGTCGCAAGGACATCAACGTCGTCTCCTACGGAAACAATGTGCGGAGCTCGAATAAATACACCAATAAAATCGTCCGCAACGCCTTTAATTGTTAAAGATGCTTCAAAACTTTCGCGTTGGCGTCCGAATGAGTTGCGTTCAACTGTAATATCCATTAAACCAAGGTGTGGTTCATCGTAACCAACAATTTTTTTTGCTAAAATAATCAAGCCTGCACACGTTCCAAACATTGGCTTTCCTTCACGCGCGAATTGCTTCAGCGGTTCCATAAACCCGTATTTGTCCATTAAACGACGCATCGTCGTACTTTCTCCGCCTGGAATAATAAGGCCATCAATATGCGCTAGTTGCTCCACCTTTTTAATAACTACCGCTTCGGCACCACACGCTTCAATTGAACGTACGTGTTCACGTACGGCTCCTTGCAATCCGAGTACCCCTATTTTCGTCATGTTCATTGCTCCTTTATATTACCATCCACGTTCTTGCATCCGTTGTTCAGGAAGCAACGAAGAAATATCAATCCCTTTCATCGCTCCACCTAGTCCTTTTGATAAATGAGCAATTAATTCATAATCTTCGAAATGAGTTGTCGCTTCAACGATGGCACGCGCATATTTTTCAGGGTTTTCTGATTTAAAAATACCTGAACCGACAAATACACCGTCAGCACCTAAATGCATCATTAACGCGGCATCTGCTGGTGTTGCGACACCACCTGCTGCAAAGTTAACGACAGGAAGACGGCCAAGACGTTTAATTTCTAACAGCACTTCAAATGGTGCGCCTAAGTTTTTTGCCTCTGTCATTAACTCATCTTCGCTCATGCTAACAACTTTACGCACTTGAGCATTTACTTTTCGCATATGGCGAACAGCTTCGACAATATTTCCTGTTCCCGGTTCACCTTTTGTGCGAAGCATAGATGCCCCTTCAGCAATGCGACGAGCCGCTTCACCTAAATCACGACAACCGCATACGAACGGTACAGTAAATTGACGTTTATCAATATGAAATTCTTCATCTGCCGGCGTCAACACTTCGCTCTCGTCGATGTAATCTACACCAAGCGCCTCTAATACACGCGCTTCAACATAATGACCGATACGCGCCTTCGCCATGACTGGAATCGATACTGCTTTCATCACTTCTTCAATTACAGTCGGGTCAGCCATGCGTGCAACGCCACCTGCTGCACGAATATCCGCTGGAACACGCTCAAGAGCCATAACAGCTACTGCACCTGCTGCTTCAGCAATTTTCGCTTGTTCTGCGTTCACGACGTCCATAATGACGCCACCTTTTTGCATTTCCGCCATTCCGCGTTTTACACGTTCTGTACCTGTAACCGCCACCGTTCATTCCTCCCATTATGTATATCGTTATTGTGATATTGTACTGAAAAATCAACCCAGCGACAACTATTCATCACTGCAGTACACTATCCATATTCTAGCATACGTTTTTATTAGGTAAAAGTATAGAAACACTAACTACATTTTTTTATTTTAACTCAATTTTTTTAAAAATCACAATAAAAATTTTAAAGCCCTCTAAAAAGAGAGCTTTAAAATAATCCTTTAATCGCATGTGAAGCACCATTCCAAATATCACTGAATAATTCACCAATCGCCCGCATCGCCAAAACGAAACCATTTGCTTTTTCTACAGCCCGCTTTGTTACGATCTCTACCTTTTCTCTTTCTTTTGTTAAGTAACCATAATCTGTTCCTTCATATTTCACGTACATATATCCTACTTTTTGTCCTTTTTTCACAGGAGCTGTTAACGTTTCTTTTTCAATGACGACAACAGGCTTATATTTTTTTTCTTCCCCTCGCTTAATGACAAGCGACAATGGTTGTTTTGTTGCAATCGCAACTTCTTCTTCTTTTCCTTTCTTTACTGCTACTGTTTTATGTTTTTTTATAATATAACCTTTTGGATACAATTGTTGCACCGTATAGTTGCTAAATGCGTAATCCAACATTTTTCTCGTCTGTTCAAAGCGCGACAAATGCGTACCTTTTCCATTCGTTTTCGCATTCATCACAACGGTAATAAAGCGCATGCCATTTCGCTCTGCTGTACCTGTAAAGCAATATCCTGCAAATTCTGTATATCCCGTTTTAATCCCATCGACACCTTCGTATGCTGCAACAAGTCCCGGAAGCATCCAGTTCCAGTTATCCATTTTAATTTGATCATCTGTTCCTTCCCGGAAATACTTACGAGGAATACTTGCTGTTTCTAAAATTTCTGGGAACTCATGATATAAATGATATGCTAATGTCGCTACAGCACGAGCAGACATCACATTTTCTTCGTTATCTCCGCTACCTGCAGGGTGCAATCCTCCTAAATCTTTGTTATTTAACCCTGTTGCATTGACAAACTTGTAATCTTTTAATCCCAACTCTTTCGCTTTTTCATTCATCATTTTAACGAAATTTGTTTCCGAACCACCAACAATTTCTGCAATAGCAACTGTCGCCCCGTTTGCTGAGTAAATCGCCATCGCTTCATACAGTTCACGCACTGTATATTTCCCATCTTTTCTCAACGGAACATTCGATAAATCGCGCTTTTGGGAAATTTGATATACATACTCACTTACTGCATATTCTTGATCCCATTTTACGCGCCCTTCATGAATAGCCTCTAGCAACAAGTATTCCGTCATCATTTTTGTCATACTAGCAATTCCTAAAACCGCATCAATGTTTTTTTGATATAAAATCTTCCCCGTCTCCGCTTCAACAAGAATAGCGGCATCTGCTTCAATATTTAGTACGTCTTCTTCCGCTTTTATATTTTGCGGTAAAGTCACCATAAATAAGAACATTGCTGCAATGGAAATGATGAAGCTCTTGTACCATGTTTTCACGCTCAAACCCTCCAACTCTGTTTTACATAACCGTTATTTTAACATACTCTTGTAAAAAAAAATAGACAGAGGAATCTTCCACCTCTGTCTAGTTGTTATTACATGAATGAGTAGTTTGGAGCTTCTTTCGTAATTTGAACATCGTGAGGGTGACTTTCTCTTAATCCTGCTCCAGTCATGCGCACAAATTGCGTTTTTTCTCGCAATTCTTCTAAGTTTTTCGTGCCACAGTAACCCATTCCTGCACGCAATCCCCCAACAAGTTGATAAATCGTATCGGCAAGCGGTCCTTTATAAGGTACTCGTCCTTCAATACCTTCTGGAACAAATTTTTTATTATCTTCTTGGAAGTAACGATCTTTACTTCCTCTCTCCATCGCTCCCACTGAGCCCATCCCGCGATATACTTTAAATCGTCTACCTTGGTAAATTTCCGTTTCTCCAGGGCTTTCAGACACTCCTGCAAGCAAGCTGCCAAGCATAACAGCATGTCCACCAGCTGCTAAAGCTTTTACAATATCACCAGAATATTTAATTCCTCCATCAGCAATAATAGCTACACCGTATTTTCGCGCTTCTGTTGCACAGTCATAAATCGCTGTAATTTGTGGTACGCCGACACCTGCGACAACCCGTGTCGTACAGATGGATCCCGGACCAATGCCAACTTTAATAATGTTCGCTCCTGCTTCAATTAAGTCGCGCGTCGCCTCTGCTGTCGCGACATTTCCTGCGATAATATTTAAAGTTGGATATGTGTCGCGAATTTTCCGTACCGTCTCAAGTACACCTTTAGAATGACCATGCGCTGTATCAACTACAATAACATCGACATTTGCTTCCACAAGTTTTTTCACACGCAACATCGTATCTGCAGTAACTCCAACAGCCGCTCCAACAAGAAGACGTCCTTTTGCGTCTTTTGCTGCGTTTGGAAATTCAATCACTTTTTCAATATCTTTAATAGTAATAAGTCCCTTTAACACACCTTGATCATCAACGAGAGGGAGTTTTTCAATTTTGTACTTTTGTAAAATTTTTTCCGCTTCTTCTAATGTTGTTCCAACAGGGGCAGTAATTAAGTTTTCTTTTGTCATCACATCAGAAATTTTCATTGAGTAATCTTGAATAAAGCGTAAATCGCGATTCGTAATAATTCCAACAAGCTTTTGTTCTTCCGCATTGTTGACGATCGGAACACCTGAAATCCGATATTTACTCATTAAATGTTCCGCATCATATACTTGATGTTCAGGAGTTAAAAAGAAAGGATCCGTAATTACACCGCTTTCAGAACGTTTTACTTTATCGACTTGTTCCGCCTGTTGTTCAATTGACATGTTTTTATGAATAATTCCTAATCCTCCTTGGCGTGCCATTGCAATCGCCATTTCCGCTTCGGTTACCGTATCCATTCCTGCACTAATAATCGGGATATTCAATTTTAACGTTTTACTTAGTTCAACTGTTAAATCGACATCACGAGGCAACACTTCTGACTTAGCTGGGATTAAAAGGACGTCATCAAATGTCAATCCTTCTTTCGCAAATTTTGTTTCCCACATTGTTTTTCCCCCTCACTTTGGAAATATTAATTAGTAGAGTATCAACTTCGCTTTTTTCTGTCAAGAAAACACGAAAATGTTAGATAATTCGATCAATTATATAAGGAGAATATACGATGTGGGAAGTATTTTACTCATCTAATTTTGTGCATCAATTTTTAATTGAACGCTACAAGCAAGAAGGACGAGAAGACGCTGAAAAGAAAAGTTACGACAATTGTTATCCATTTATGTACTACTTACAACATGGGAAAAAGTTTTATGATACGGCTCATGAAGCGCCTTTGGCCATCAAACCTGTTTTATTATTTTATGGAAATGTACAACTTCTTAAAGCGTGCTTATTAACAATTCACCCTGATTATCCAGAATCATCATCGGTTTTAGCACATGGAGTATCAACGAGAAAAAGAAAAAAACAAAACTACGATTTTTTTAAAGACGAAGTAAAAATTCAAAAGCACGGGTTGTTTACTTATTTTTCTGAAAAAATGTTTCATGTGAAACACGCATACGGGGAAAAGTTTTGTATGAGGCAATTACTACAACAAATTGAAGAACTAAATCCCTTATTTAATCTATATTTTAAACAACAAAATGAACGAAGCAAACAAATTCACGAAATCGTTGCTCACTATTTATTGCTTTATAACTTAAGTATGATTTGTCGCTATGAAACGGAATGGTGGTATGATCTCCTCCATAGTTATTCAAATGATGCATACCCTTTTATTGTACAGTTTTTAGACGTAACGGAACGAAAAGTACCGAGATATTTATATCATTATTTACTACATAACAAAAAAGACCAAGACTAAATCGTCTTGGTCTTCTCTTTGCCCGGCAACGTCCTACTCTCGCAGGCGGTGTCCCGCCAACTACCATCGGCGCTGGAGAGCTTAACTTCCGTGTTCGGGATGGGAACGG
>NZ_JAHZOF010000020.1:0-14045 GCF_019553625.1 Anoxybacillus sp. ST70 | reverse complement strand
AAGCGAGTAAGATCCCTTGAAGATGACAAGGTAGATAGGTCCGAGGTGGAAGCGTGGCGACACGTGCAGCTGACGGATACTAATCGATCGAGGACTTAACTAAACACACAAGAAAAGCGTAGGCGACTGTTCAGCCACGAAGAACGCGAAAGGCCTGCGAGGAGGCTGTTGCCGCCACAGCAGGACTGAAGCGGTTCGAGGGGCTAGGAGCCGAAGCTAGACAATAAGAAAAGCGGAGAACGGTTCTTGACGTAGTCAAGAAAACATCCGACGGAGCCAAAAGCTTTTGACGAAGACGTGCGTGCACGTCGAACGGAAAAAGCGAAGGCGTAGGAGGGGGTTAGTTCGAAGCTAGACAATACAACACCTGTTATCTAGTTTTGAAGGAATAAAAAATGCTTGACAACAAAAAATATTCCTTTATAATAACATTTGTCTAAAGCATGTTTGCTCGGTGACGATAGCGGAGAGGTCACACCCGTTCCCATCCCGAACACGGAAGTTAAGCTCTCCAGCGCCGATGGTAGTTGGCGGGACACCGCCTGCGAGAGTAGGACGTTGCCGGGCATTATTGTATTTATCAAGAAAATTAGTTTGATGTTGGGGTGGAGCACGAACGAATCCACATCCTAGAAATTACATCAGCGTACCGCTCGAGTTGCTACTTGATTAAACTTACAGAGAGCGGGACGGCCAATTGTTTCGATGTGTTTCACTAAATATGTTTCTATTCCTATCATCGCGGGGTGGAGCAGCCAGGTAGCTCGTCGGGCTCATAACCCGAAGGTCGCAGGTTCAAATCCTGCCCCCGCAACCAATGAAACGAAACGATATAAGTTTCGTATTTTTTTATGCCTTTTTTGCTTTATGTTTTGTTTTCGTGTACACTTATATGTGTAGCATTTCCTTAGGAGAGCGATCCTAAGGTCTTTTTTGTATGTTGATTTTATTTAATTAGGGGAATGAACGATGAAAACATATGAATATGTATCACATCATCCTGAAGATACGTTCGCATTAGCAATGAAACTTGCTCGGTACGTTCAGCCACAAGACGTTATTACGTTAGAAGGTGATTTAGGAGCAGGAAAAACAACGTTTACGAAAGGACTAGCAAAAGGATTAGGAATTAACCGCAATGTCAGCAGCCCGACTTTTAATATTATTAAACAATACGAAGGGCATCTTCCTTTGTATCATATGGATGTATATCGTTTAGCAGAAAGTGAAGAAGATTTAGGTTTTGATGAATATTTTTTCGGTGATGGTGTAACAGTTGTCGAATGGGCGCATGTCATTGAGCCATATTTACCAACTGAACGTTTACATATTACTATTCACCATGCTGATGGAGAAAGTCGAATTATTCATTTTTCTCCAATTGGTCAACGTTATGAACAGTTATGTAAGGAGATTTTTAGCGATGAAAGTGTTAGCCATTGATACATCGACATTTGTTATGGGGATCGCTGTTGTTGATGGACAAATTGTTAAAGGGGAAATCATTACAAATTTGAAAAAAAATCATTCGATACGAGTCATGCCTGCGATTGAGGCACTGCTTCAAGAATGTGACATGAGTCCAAAAGATCTTGAGCGAATTGTTGTTGCGAAAGGTCCTGGATCATATACAGGTGTTCGCATTGGGGTGACAATTGCTAAAACGCTTGCTTGGACGCTAAATATTCCGCTTGTCGGCGTATCAAGTTTAGAAGTGATGGCAGCAAGCGCAAAATATTTTCAAGGTCTCGTTGTTCCGTTAATGGACGCGCGGCGAGGACAAATTTATACAGGTCTTTACAAAGTGGAAGGAGATTGCGTGCAATCGATCGTAGCTGATCAAGTCATTTTAGCTACAGAGTGGGCAAATGAATTAAAAGCATATAATGAACCGATTTTATTAGTTGGAAACGATAGTTCGCTACATGAAGCAACATTTGTTGAAACGCTAGATCGTGTTCAAGTAGCTCCAGCGACACTTCACAATCCACGTCCAAGTGAGCTCGCGTGGTTAGGAATAAATCGCGAGCCGGAAGACATTCATACATTTGTGCCAAACTATATTCGTTTAGCAGAGGCGGAAGCGAATTGGCTTGCTCGTCAGCAAGAAAGGACGGAATGATAAGTGAATGTTTCTTTTCGGTTTATGACGCTTCAAGATCTCGATCGCATTGTGGAAATCGAACAGCTTTCATTTACGCTCCCATGGAGTCGTTCTTCCTTTTATCAAGAGTTGACAAATAATCGATATGCTCGTTACATTGTGATGGAGCATGATGGACAAATTATTGGTTATTGTGGCATGTGGTTAGTGATGGATGAAGCGCATATTACAAACATTGCGGTGTTGCCGGAATTTCGTGGTAAAAAATTAGGAGAAGCGCTAATGAAACAGGCGATGGCGTTAGCGAGAGAAGAAGGAGCCCAAACGATGACATTGGAAGTGCGGGTGTCGAATACCGTTGCACAATCATTATATCGAAAGCTTGGCTTTTTAAATGGCGGTATTCGTAAGCGATACTATTCAGATAACCAAGAAGATGCATTAGTAATGTGGGTGAAATTATGAGTGAAAAAGATATATTTGTGCTTGGAATTGAGACAAGCTGTGATGAAACAGCAGCTGCCATTGTGAAAAATGGACGTGAAATTGTAGCTAACGTTGTTTCCTCACAAATGGAAAGTCATCAACGATTTGGTGGGGTCGTTCCTGAAATTGCATCGCGTCACCATGTTGAGCAAATCACGCTCGTGTTAGAAGAAACGATGAAGCAGGCAAATATGGATGTTAGCGAAATTGATGCAATTGCGGTAACAGAAGGTCCGGGATTAGTTGGAGCGCTATTGATTGGTGTGAACGCTGCGAAAGCATTAGCTTTTGCGCATCGCATTCCTCTTGTTGGTGTGCATCATATCGCAGGGCATATTTATGCAAATCAACTTGTACAAGAAATGAAATTTCCGCTATTAGCTCTTGTTGTGTCAGGAGGGCATACCGAGCTCATTTATATGAAAGAGCATGGAGTGTTTGAAGTCATTGGTGAGACGCGAGACGATGCGGCTGGGGAAGCGTATGACAAAGTTGCACGCGCGTTACAGTTACCTTATCCGGGAGGTCCTCATATTGATCGTTTGGCCAAACAAGGAAAACCGACCGTTGATTTGCCTCGTGTGTGGTTAGAAGAAGGTTCGTATGATTTTAGTTTTAGTGGATTAAAATCAGCGGTCATTAATACGTTGCACAATGCAAAACAGCGTGGAGAAACAATTTTGCCTGAAGATATGGCAGCAAGTTTTCAGACAAGTGTTGTTGAAGTATTAGTAGGAAAAACGATACAAGCAGCTGCGCATTACGACGTGAAACAAATATTGCTAGCTGGTGGTGTCGCAGCAAATGAAGGATTGCGCACACAATTACAAAAACAAGTTGAGCAATTACCAGAGGTAGAACTTGTCATTCCGCCATTGTCCCTTTGTACAGATAATGCGGCGATGATTGCGGCAGCTGGGACAGTATTATTTCAACAAGGAAAGCGCGCGACCATGGCGTTAAATGCGAATCCAAGTCTACTGTTGTAGTCCGTGTCCCTGTGAACAGGGGCATTTTTTTGTGGATTATTTTATCCATATGTTTGTGGATAATGTGGAAAACGTGTAATATATGTTATTTTATCATAACGAGTTAACCACAAAGAAATAGACAAATTTTTTAATTGTATTGTGGATAATGTGGAAAAGTGCGTGAATAACTTATATTTAGATGTTTTTTCTGTGGATATGTTTGTGTAAAAAGATGAGCTAGTCCACAAATGGAGCTAGCTCATCATTATTGTTGTAAAAGTTCCCATTGTTCGAATAATTCATCGAATTTTTGTTTCAGTTGTTCAATTTTCGCTTGTGTATCTCGGGCTTTTTCATAGTCGTTGTAGCAGGAAGGATCATATAATTGTTGTTCATACGTTGCAATTTGTTGCTCGAGTTGTTCCATTTCTATTTCTAGCTGCTCTATTTTTCGTTTTCGTTGTCTCTCTAATTTTTTTCGTTCTTTTTCTTCTTCATATGAGCGTTTTAGTGACGATGATTCGTCCGTTGTTGTCTCTTGAGCGATTTGTCCAAGTTCGAGTAGCTCTGCTTTTTTCGCCACGTAATAATCGTAGTCCCCTAAATATTCAATGAGACCGTCTGTGGATAACTCGTATATTTTTGTTGCGATTTTGTTAATAAAATAACGGTCGTGAGAAACGAAGATAATTGTTCCTGGGTATTCAATAAGCGCTTGTTCTAGCACTTCTTTGCTGTCTAAATCTAAATGGTTTGTCGGTTCGTCTAACACTAATACGTTGGCTTTTTTCATCATTAGTTTGGCGAGAGCGAGCCGGGCTTTTTCACCGCCGCTTAATGTTTGCACTGGCTTCAATACATCGTCACCAGAAAATAAAAAGTTTCCGAGAATCGTGCGAATTTCTTTTTCCGTCTTTAATCGATCTTCATCCCATAGTTCATCGATGACACGTTTGTTCGATGTTAATTGAGCTTGTTCTTGATCGTAATACCCAATTTGTACATTTGTTCCGTAGCGTAGTTCCCCATGTTTTACAGGGAGTTGCTTAATGATCGTTTTTAAAAGAGTCGATTTTCCAATTCCATTTGGCCCAATAAGTGCGATGCTATCACCGCGAGTGACACGAAATGAGAGGTTTGTTGCGATGATTTGATCATAACCAATGGCTAAATTGGTAGCTGTTAATACGTCATTTCCGCTTGGGCGTTCAATTTCGAAGCGAAACGATGCCGATTTTTCATCACCGAGCGGCTTTTCAATGATATTCATTTTTTCTAGTTGTTTTCTTCTGCTTTGAGCTCGCTTTGTTGTCGATGCACGGGCAATATTTCGTTGAATAAAATCTTTCAATTTTGAAATTTCTTCTTGTTGTTTTTCGTACAGTTTCAATTGTTGTTCAAATTGTTCCGCCCGTTGCTGTAAATAACTTGTATAGTTTCCAGCGTATTTTTTTATTTTTGTGCGTGATAATTCATACACTTGTGTCACGATTTGGTCAAGAAAATAGCGATCGTGTGAGACGATAAGAATGGCCCCATCATAATTTTTTAAATATTGTTCAAGCCATTGCAATGTTTCCATATCTAAATGGTTTGTTGGTTCGTCTAAAATCAACAAATCTGGTTTAGCTAGAAGCAGTTTGCCGAGCGCTAGCCGCGTTCGCTGTCCACCGCTTAACGTGGATACTTTTGTTGTGTAGTCATACTGAGAAAAGCGGAGGCCATGAAGCACAGAACGAATATCGGCTTCATATTGATAGCCACCTTTTTCTTTAAATTCCGTTTGTAAACGGTCGTAATGCTCAAGTAAGCGCTCATAGTCGGCACCGTGCAAGCTCATTTGTTGTTCTAGGTCACGCAATTGTTTTTCCATTTGTTGAAGCGGGGCAAACACATCGAGCATTTCTTCCCAAATGGAGCGATGGGCGTGCAAACCAGTATATTGATCTAAGTAGCCAATTGTTACGTGTTTCGGTTTAATCACTTCCCCTGTGTCATATGACAATTGGCCGGCAATGATTTTTAATAATGTCGATTTTCCTGCACCATTTCTTCCAACTAACGCGATACGGTCTTTTTCTTGTATTTCAAGCTTAATGTCTGATAAAACTTGTTCCGCCCCATATGATTTGGATAGTTGATTTACTTGTAAAATGATCATCATTTTTCACCTCAATCTTCTTTTGATAGTGTAACGTACTTTCTTGATGTTCGGCAACACTAGTGTGCGAATAACAAATTTGACAAAAATAATAATAAAGGGTACAAAGGAAAGACAGAATGAAAAAAATAGTGTATAGTTTAAAAGTGGGGAGAACTTTTCAGACGTATAGGAGAGAAAAATGAAAGCGCTAACTATTTGTGAAAGGAAATGTGGGGGATTGACTCGTGAATAATGAACAACCAAAAATTCCGCAGGCGACCGCAAAGCGACTACCGTTGTATTATCGTTTTTTGAAAAACTTGCATGCATCAGGAAAGCAGCGTGTATCTTCAGCGGAGTTAAGTGAAGCCGTAAAAGTCGATTCAGCAACGATTCGCCGTGATTTTTCATACTTTGGTGCGCTTGGAAAAAAAGGATACGGTTATAATGTAAATTATTTGCTGTCGTTTTTCAGAAAAACGTTGGATCAAGATGAAACGACAGAAGTAGCGTTGTTCGGTGTCGGTAATTTAGGTACGGCATTTTTAAATTACAATTTTAGCAAAAACAATAATACGAAAATTGTGATGGCATTCGATGTAGATCCAGATAAAGTAGGAACGGAAGTAGGAGGAGTGCCTGTTTATCATTTAGATGAATTGGAAGAAAAACTAGGTGGGATTACGGTAGCCATTTTAACCGTTCCAGCCCAAGTTGCCCAACCGATTACCGATCGGCTTGTCCAAAAAGGCATTAAAGGGATTTTAAACTTCACGCCTGCTCGTCTGCATGTACCTGAACACATTCGTGTTCATCATATTGATTTAGCGGTCGAATTGCAGTCACTTGTTTACTTTTTAAAACATTACGGAAATGAGTAAACCTCCCATTTACGAGCGGGAGGTTTTTTTCAATAAAGAACGAATAGCGGTGCCAAAATCTAATGTAGCAATAAGAATAAATAGCATCGTTGTGACGTCCCAAATGCCATCGTCAGCACTATCAACAGCAAAATAAGTGAATAAAATGCCCATCAAAAAGTAAAACAACGGCTCAGACTTCATGAAAACAGCCTCCAAATCACGAATTGCATTTGTTCTGCTTCTTTCATTATCTTTTCAATTTCTTCAGCAAATAACGTTTGAATAGCAACGACAAATGTATTCATCAGTACATGTGCTGCAATAGGGACGAGAATACGCTTTGTTTTCACATATAAGAAAGCAAATACAAATCCCATCGTTGCATAAAGAAGCAAATGTTCAAACTCTAAATGAACGACAGCAAATAAAAGGGAACTGACAGTTGCTGATAAGAAAAAGTTATATTTTTGATACAGCGTTCCAAAAATAATTTTTCGAAAAATGATTTCTTCTAAAATCGGTCCGACGATCGAAGTGACGAGCATAAGCGCTGGTGTTAGTTTCACCATCTCAACAATGCGTCTCGTATTTTCGGACCCCATCTCGACGCCAAATACGTGCATCTCAATATTTGCTGCGATGCCTTGAGCGAAAAGGGCAAGAAAGAACCCGCCAATTCCCCAAAAAATTGACGTTCCGATAGATGCTTGATGGCGATCGTACGAGTATTTCATATCTTCTCTCATGAAATAAAGAACGAAAAGAAAAGCGATCGAGAAGCTAATGACAGCCCAATAACCTGAGGCAATGGATAGAGCGACTTCTTTATTTGATGCGTCAACAAATCCGCTATGTGCAAGCAAAGGAACGCCAATTAAACTAGATAACTGCATGGCGATGTATGTAATAATGACATACCAATATTGCTTTTTCACGTGTTCAACCCCTTTTGACAAAATGAGTACTTTTTCATTTTACCATATTTTTTGTATGAATTTCGAAAGGAAAGACATAATGAAAAAGGGAAAGATTTAGTGAAAAATTTTTAACTTCCTACTTGCAAAATTGAAAAAAGTTCATTAATATAATAAGTGTGTTAGCACTCAATGATGATGAGTGCTAATAACGGAACGAAAATCTAATTAAGGAGGTCGTTTGCCGTGTTGAAGCCACTAGGTGATCGTATTGTCATTGAATTAATTCAAACTGAAGAAAAAACAGCGAGCGGAATTGTTTTACCAGACACAGCGAAAGAAAAACCACAAGAAGGAAAAGTTGTTGCAGTTGGTTCAGGTCGCGTTCTTGACAATGGTGAGCGCGTAGCTCCAGAAGTAAGCGTTGGTGACCGCATCATCTTCTCAAAATATGCGGGTACAGAAGTAAAATATGATGGAAAAGAATACTTAATCTTACGTGAAAGCGACATTTTAGCTGTGATTGGTTAATCGTTCGCCTGATAACATATAAAGCATACAAAAATACTTAACAAAAATTATCATCAAGGGGGTAAGATGTATGGCAAAAGAAATTAAATTCAGCGAAGAAGCTCGTCGTGCGATGTTACGCGGTGTAGATAAATTAGCTGATGCAGTAAAAGTAACATTAGGTCCAAAAGGTCGTAACGTTGTATTAGAGAAAAAATTTGGTTCTCCATTAATTACAAATGACGGTGTAACAATCGCAAAAGAAATCGAATTAGAAGATCCGTTTGAAAATATGGGTGCGAAGCTTGTTGCGGAAGTAGCAAGCAAAACAAACGATGTTGCTGGTGACGGTACAACAACAGCGACTGTATTAGCGCAAGCGATGATTCGTGAAGGATTGAAAAACGTAACAGCTGGTGCGAACCCAATGGGTATTCGCAAAGGTATTGAAAAAGCTGTTGCTGTTGCAGTAGAAGAATTAAAAGCAATCTCTAAACCAATTGAAGGCAAAGACTCAATCGCTCAAGTTGCAGCGATTTCTGCGGCTGACGAAGAAGTTGGTCAATTAATCGCAGAAGCAATGGAACGCGTTGGAAAAGACGGCGTAATTACATTAGAAGAGTCTAAAGGCTTCACAACAGAATTAGATGTTGTGGAAGGTATGCAATTTGACCGTGGTTATGTATCTCCATACATGATTACGGATTCTGACAAAATGGAAGCTGTATTAGAAAATCCATACATCTTAATTACAGATAAAAAAGTTTCAAGCATTCAAGAACTTCTTCCTGTATTAGAACAAGTTGTTCAACAAGGTAAACCATTATTAATCATTGCTGAAGATGTAGAAGGCGAAGCGCTTGCAACATTAGTTGTAAACAAACTTCGCGGTACATTCACAGCAGTTGCAGTAAAAGCGCCTGGCTTCGGTGACCGTCGTAAAGCGATGCTTCAAGATATCGCGATCTTAACAGGCGGTGAAGTCATCACAGAAGAATTAGGTCGTGAATTGAAATCAACAACAATTGCTTCACTTGGTCGTGCAGCGAAAGTTGTTGTAACAAAAGAACATACAACAATTGTTGGTGGCGCTGGTCTTGCAGAAGACATTCAAGCACGCATCAACCAAATCCGCGCTCAATTAGAAGAAACAACTTCTGAATTTGACCGTGAAAAATTACAAGAACGCTTAGCAAAATTAGCTGGTGGCGTTGCGGTTATTAAAGTCGGTGCTGCAACTGAAACTGAATTGAAAGAGCGCAAATTACGCATTGAAGACGCATTGAACGCAACACGTGCGGCAGTTGAAGAAGGTATCGTTGCCGGCGGTGGTACAGCGTTAATGAACGTATACAGCAAAGTTGCGGCTATTGAAGCGGAAGGCGACGAAGCAACTGGTGTGAAAATCGTTCTTCGTGCGATCGAAGAGCCAGTTCGTCAAATCGCACAAAACGCTGGTTTAGAAGGCTCTGTCATCGTAGAGCGCTTAAAAACAGAAAAACCTGGCGTTGGCTTCAACGCAGCAACTGGCGAGTGGGTTGACATGATCGAAGCGGGTATTGTTGACCCAACAAAAGTTACTCGTTCTGCGCTTCAAAACGCAGCATCTGTTGCCGCTATGTTCTTAACAACAGAAGCAGTCGTTGCGGATAAGCCAGAAGAAAATAAAGGCACACCTGGCATGCCTGACATGGGCGGCATGATGTAATCATACAAAGACTACCCCATTGGAAGAGGGGTAGTCTTTTCTTTCTAGTTGACTTAAAAAACAAAGAATAGATCCAATAGCTTGAACCCATGATCCAACGATGCCGAGCGACTGTCCTTCGGTTTTATTTCCTCTTTCTTCATATATACCGCCGATGGCCTGCAAGGCGTTGCCGATCGCTTGAAGTAAATTTCCGATTGGGTTTAGTGCGGATGAATGTTTATCCCCCCAATCATCTGAAAACGAAATAAGTCCCCCTAAGGACTGCAACCAGTTTCCTGTAATTTCTAATCTATTTCCCTCTTTGTTTAGTAGTCCAGCGATAACGGTGATGTTCCCGATAGCTTGAATTTCGTTTCCATATACACCTAATGTATCGGATGTTTCAGCATCTGCCTCTAGGGCGTTTCCTGTTGCTTGCAGCACGTTTCCCCATAAATCAAGAGCAAACTGTTTTTTATCGCTTAAAGAAGGGATGCTTCCGACGGCCGAAGTGACAGTACCTACCGCTTGAATAAATGAACCGATCAGCGCTTTCGGTTGATTCATGTGCATTCTCCTACAATTTTTTGTTCATATATCATATGCAAGCTACATATCGTTGTCAATTGTTAGAAAATTTAATAAAAAAGATGGCATCTTGACCGATGAGGAATAGAGTTGGTAGAATGGACTAAAATTTAAGATGCGCACCTTCGTATATCCTCGATAATATGGTTCGAGAGTCTCTACCGGGACACCGTAAATGACCCGACTACGAAGGCAGTGTTCTATATTGCTAGAATTCTGCCTTCGTTTTTTTATGCGGGGGTATGAATGCTAGCTTTTTTTATTATATGTAGATGGGGTGATTTTGTTTGAGTCAGCAGGAAATGATCGTCGTTTTAGATTTCGGGAGTCAGTATAATCAGTTAATTACACGCCGTATTCGTGAGTTTGGTGTGTACAGTGAGCTGCATCCACATACGATTACAGCGGAGCAAATTCAACAAATGAACGTAAAAGGAATTGTCTTTTCAGGTGGCCCAAATAGTGTATATGACGAACAAGCATTTACGTGCGATCCGGCCATTTTTGAGTTAGGCATTCCGATTTTAGGCATTTGTTATGGAATGCAGTTAATGACGCATCATTTAGGTGGAAAAGTGGAAAAAGCGACCCACCGAGAATATGGAAAAGCAACGATTGCGGTGCAACGCGTCTCTCGACTGTTTAGTGACTTACCGACAGAACAAATTGTTTGGATGAGTCATGGGGATTTAGTGACAAAAACACCGGAAGGGTTCACTGTTGATGCAACAAGCCCATCTTGCCCAATTGCCGCGATGAGTGATGAAACGAGAAAGTTTTACGCCGTTCAGTTTCATCCAGAAGTGCGCCATTCCGTATATGGAAATGAGTTATTAAAACGATTTGTGTTTCATGTTTGTGAGTGCAAAGGCGACTGGACAATGGGAAGTTTTATCGATCACGAAGTTCGTAAAATTCGTGAGCTTGTCGGTGATAAAAAAGTACTTTGCGCTTTAAGTGGCGGTGTTGATTCATCGGTAGCAGCTGTTCTCGTCCATCGTGCTATTGGTGATCAGTTGACGTGTATTTTTGTGGATCACGGCTTACTTCGCAAAGGAGAAGCGGAAAGCGTTATGAAAACGTTCCGTGAAGGCTTCCATATGAACGTCATTAAAGTAGACGCAAAAGAGCGGTTTTTAAATAAATTAAAAGGTGTAAGTGACCCGGAGCAAAAACGGAAAATTATCGGGAATGAGTTTATTTACGTGTTTGACGATGAAGCAGCAAAGTTGGATGGCATTGAGTTTTTAGTACAAGGTACACTTTACACGGATATTATTGAGAGCGGAACGGCAACAGCTCAAACCATTAAATCACATCATAATGTCGGCGGCTTACCTGAAGATATGAAATTTAAATTAATTGAGCCGCTAAACACGCTGTTTAAAGATGAAGTACGTGCTCTTGGTACAGAATTAGGGATTCCGGATGAGATCGTATGGCGTCAGCCGTTCCCAGGACCAGGACTTGGTATTCGGGTGTTAGGTGAAGTGACAGAAGAAAAGTTAAATATCGTTCGTGAATCGGATGCCATTTTGCGTGAAGAAATTAAAAAAGCAGGTCTTGATCGTGATATTTGGCAATACTTTACCGTCCTCCCTGACATTCGTAGCGTGGGAGTGATGGGAGATGCTCGTACGTACGATTATACGGTCGGTATTCGTGCAGTGACATCAATTGATGGCATGACAGCAGACTGGGCACGTATTCCTTGGGATGTGCTTGAAGTCATTTCAACGCGTATTGTTAATGAAGTACCTCACGTCAACCGCGTTGTGTATGATATTACAAGCAAACCACCAGCAACGATCGAATGGGAGTAAAAAACGAACAAAAAGTTTTTTTATATAAAAAATGTTCGTTTTTTATCTTGACTTTGTCGGATGTGCTTGATAGAATGTATGTGTAAAATAAATAGAGGATACATCGTATAATCTCGAGAATATGGCTCGAGAGTCTCTACCAAGCTACCGTAAATAGCTTGACTACGATGTGTAATGTGGGGAGAGGAATCTGATTGGTTCCTCTCTATGTTCTGTGCATTATGCATCATAGTCAACGCTTCTGGTAGTTTGCTAGAAGCGTTTTTCTTTTTATTAACAACATATGGAGGGACTGAAATTGATTAAGAAGTATTTCCAATTTGATGAGCTTGGTACAAATTATAAGAGAGAGATTATTGCAGGCTTAACGACGTTTTTATCTATGGCTTACATTTTATTTGTTAATCCGTCTATTTTGTCGTTAAGTGCGGTGCCAGATTTACCAAATGAAATGAGAATGGATCAAGGGGCTGTATTTACCGCAACAGCGATTGCGGCCGCTGTTGGATCGCTATTAATGGGGGTAATAGCACGTTATCCTATTGCACTTGCTCCGGGGATGGGATTAAATGCTTTCTTTGCTTTCACTGTTGTATTGACGATGGGCATTCCTTGGCAAACAGCATTATCTGGTGTTTTAATGTCTGGACTTATTTTTATTTTACTAACATTAAGTGGTATACGTGAAAAAATTATTAACTCGATCCCAGAAGACTTAAAATATGCGGTTGGAGCAGGGATTGGATTATTCATTACGTTTATCGGATTCCAAAACGCAGGCATTATTGTAAATAACGATGCGGTTCTCGTAGGATTAGGGCATTTGACAAATGGAAATACATTATTGGCGATCTTCGGTGTAATTGTTACCGTTATTTTAATGGTTTGTGGTGTCAACGGTGGAATTTTCATTGGCATGGTCGTTACTGCGATTGTGGGAATGATTACGGGATTAATTGATGTGCCGACAAAGGTAGTAGGTTCTGTACCAAGCCTTGCACCTACGTTTGGAGTAGCGTTTGAACATTTCGATCAAATTTTTAATATAAAAATGTTGGCGGTTGTGTTAACATTCTTGTTCGTCGATTTCTTTGATACAGCAGGAACATTAGTTGCTGTGGCGAATCAAGCAGGTTTATTAAAAGAAAATAAATTGCCACGGGCAGGAAAAGCACTTTTTGCGGATTCTTGTGCAACGGTAGTCGGGGCAATTTTAGGTACGTCAACTACTACATCGTACATTGAGTCATCAGCTGGAGTAGCAGCAGGTGGGCGCACAGGTTTTGCTTCTGTTGTAACAGCCATTTTATTTTTGCTTGCCTTGTTCTTTTCTCCATTACTATCTGTTGTAACAGCACCTGTTACAGCGCCAGCATTAATTATTGTCGGTGTACTTATGGTATCATCTCTTGGGAAAATTGAGTGGAATCGTTTTGAAATTGCTGTTCCTTCATTTTTAACGTTAATTGCAATGCCTTTAACATATAGTATTGCAACAGGAATTGCGATCGGGTTTATTTTCTATCCAATTACAATGATTGCAAAAGGTAAAGGGAAAGAAGTTCACCCAATTATGTATGGTTTATTCGTTATTTTCATTCTATACTTTGCGTTTTTAGTTGAGTAATTATATATTCATGAGGGTTGTAGGGCTTGGATCATAAATTCCAAGCCTTATTTTTTTTAAAAAACAGTTGACGAGGTATGTTGTTTTTGATAATATACTTATTGCTGATTGAAACAAGTAACTTATGAAAAAAAGAAAAAACAAAAAAGTGTTGACAAGAAAAATCGTAAATGTTATATTGAAAAGGTCGCTTCAAAAGCGACAAGATGTTCCTTGAAAACTGAACGAAGCGAAAAGCGTACAGAAGCTAAGGATAACTTTTCTATGGAGAGTTTGATCCTGGCTCAGGACGAACGCTGGCGGCGTGCCTAATACATGCAAGTCGA